>CBDUSG010000238.1:0-5632 GCA_965369575.1 uncultured bacterium
CACGAGATCCGAATAGACCTTGTCGACTTCTTTTTCCACGTCTTCGAGCGAACCGGAGTTGTCGATGACGTAGTCGGCATGCGCGAGTTTGTCCTCGATCGGCATTTGCGCCTCGAGCCGCTGGCGCACGGCCTCGCGCTCGAGGCCGTCGCGCTCGATGAGTCTTGCTATCTGCTGTTCGTTCGGGGCGTAGACGACAACGATCTTCGCGAACATGTCGTGAAGGTTCCGCTCGATCAACAGCGGTGTATCGGCGATTACGAGGGCGGCGGGGTCTTGTTTTTCAATTTCATTGATGCGCCGCGAGTATTCTTCAAAAAGGTGAGGATAGATGAAGCCCTGAAGCTTGTTCCGCTCTTCCGCATCGGCGAAAACGATTTCCCCCAGTTTCGCGCGATCGAGCGTGCGATCTTCCTTGAGGACGCCCTCGCCGAAGTAGTCGACGATCTCCTTCCAGGCGGGTGTATCCGGCTCGACGACCTTGCGGGACAGCACGTCGAAATCCACAATGACCGCCCCGCGCTTTTCGAACATCAGCGTGACGACGCTTTTTCCGGTGGCGATTCCGCCGGTGAGTCCAATGATCAGCATGGCTGTCCTACATGTTTCGCATCAAATATTAATTGGCCGGTTCTATTCGGGCGGATTGCCGTATGCGCCGAAGAGGCCGGGGCTTGGGTCCACCTGCGCGCCAAAGAAGGAAATGGGGTAACGTATCCCTCTCGATCTGAGCCCCTCGAGACCGTCTACGATCTTTTCCATGAAGCCGGGAGGCACCGCCATGACCATCTCGTCGTCCTGCACGTGGCCGTAGCGCCGCTCGCCGTAGCAGGGAATCGTCAGCGCAGGCTTGCCGCTGATGTAACACTGCGC
This sequence comes from uncultured bacterium, assembly GCA_965369575.1. Taxonomy (GTDB): domain Bacteria; phylum Abyssobacteria; class SURF-5; order SURF-5; family SURF-5; genus CBDUSG01. Next base: position 874 of record CBDUSG010000238.1, read on the forward strand.
TATCGAGTCGGCGCATGCGGTCTCGCCGACACTGAAGAACTGCATTCGCTCGTAGTCGCGGAACTGGAGCGCATTGATGAGCAGCATCATCTGGGCCGGGTTGCCGTAGATGAGCGCCATGTCCGGCTCGAACGGGTTGTTGACGAGGGGCGCCAATATGACGGCGCTATATTTTCCGGCGGGGATCAGCGGAATAGACTCTTCGCACTTGCGTGCGTCCTCCACCGTCTCGCACCAGACCATGCTGCGCATCGTGCCGTCGGCGATGAACTCGGGGAGTTCCTCGAGCCCGATGACGCTCGTGCATCTCGGCGCGACGAAGTCTTCGGCGACCGCTCCGACGGTCCATTTATAGGTGCGCGCTATCGTGACCAACTGGCACGTCGTCACCTTGTGCGGCATACGCCGGACATATGGGTTCTTGTCGAGTTCGGCGGGGTCCTCAAGGAGCTTGAACGCGACAGGAAAAGTTCTCAGTCGCAGGAGTCCTTCAAGCCTTGTCGTCAGTTTCTTCCAATCTGGCATGTCAGTTCTCCAATGTTTCTCTTTGCGCTATCGGCAGGGGGCGCAACCGAAGAGAGAAAGAATTAAGGCGGCAGATATAGCCGTTTGTCGAGACTATATCCGACGCCGGAGGTCATGTCAACTTCTCGCTGCGGATTCAGGCGGGAATTAGGCGTGCTTCGCTCGCAGGCGCACCCTGAGGCGATCCCAAAGGCTGCCTGATAGGCCGGTGGAGAGCCTCTTGTTTTGCCTGGCAACGAACCTGACTATCGGCTCGAGGCTCAGCGGGGGAAGCAGTTCATCCCGGCGCGTCACACCGTTACCGCTGTCATTCAGGAAGAGAATCGGGACACGGGTGGACTTAAGCTTGCTTTTCGCGCGGGCTCTGCGCTCGAGATCACGCAGCATTCGCAGATCGAAGATAACGCTGTCGGGCTCGCCTATCTTGAACAGGGTGAATCCTTCCTTGACGGTTTCAGCGTTTATGAGCGACAAGTTGAATACCCTCGCCAATTGCCCCAGCGTCTGGTGCAATTCCGGATTGTCGGAGACCAGCAATAGTGAGCCGAGATTTGCCATTGTTTCCTCCTGCTTGAACGTACACGATCTTGGGTGCGTGACTTGGGTGGCCTCACTTGAGCGCCTCAGAGGACAGGGCAAGATTCATACCGGAAGAGCGGCAGTGACGAGTGGGCATGGAAGGAGAGGCATAACCTATGGCAACTAAACTGGCTACACCCCTTCAAACAGGGCGCCGGACAGAGCGGCGGAAGCGCTCCAGTCTGCATCCTGGCCGCATTTGGAGTGTGAGCAGGCCATTGAATTACGGTTTTGTATCCGGCAAGATGCTAGATCAGACCGATCCTCTTTGCGTAGGTCTCGACTTTGGACACAATGTCGGTGTCGCCGAAGATTCCGGCAGTCAGGCCGAACTCGTACTCGAGGTCCGCGGGCGATTCGAGCATCGGGGTGACTCTGCCCGCCCTCTTGACCGCGGCGAGCGCCTGAGGGTCTATCTTCGCCAGCTTGCGGGCGATTTGAAATGCTTCCTCGAGCAGTTTTTCCGCCGGGACTACCTTGATGAGAAGCCCGATTCGATGCGCTTCGGCTGCGTCGATGGTCTCGCCCGTGATCGCAATTTCCACGGCCTTGGCGGGGCCGACCTTGCGCCAGAGCGGAGACACCAATGGATTCACGCCGAACCGTATCTCGGGATGCCCGAAGATCGCCGTATCCGATCCGATCATGATGTCGCCGCAAAGGGCGAGATCGAATCCGCCGGCAAGCGCGAAACCACTTACTGCGGCGACTATCGGCTTTGGGAACCCGTAGATTTTCCGATGGTATTCCAGGATGCGATGTGTGAAGGCCTTGGCGCCCTTGTCGACGACTTCGCTTATGTCGAAACCGGGACAGAATGTGTCCTCGCCGCCGGTCAGAATCAGCGCGCGCGTCTCTTCGTCGTCGGCAAGCATGTTGAAACATTGCTCTATCTCGTCCCGAACGGCTATGCTCAGAGAGTTCATTTTGTCCTTCCGCTCGAGCGTGACCGTCGCGACACCTTGATCTTTGGAAAGCTTCAGGTGCTTGAATTCTTGTGACATATTGGGGCTCCTATTTCTATGGAAGGTTGTATCGCCTGTGTTGATCCGGCTCGTACATGCTGAATTCTTGTCATGATATCACAAATCGGCAGCGTTGACCAACTCGTGCAGCGCGCTCGACACGCCTCGGCGGTCCTCGATTGAGAATTCCTCATCTATATTGTATAATTCCCCTGCCATTGCCTCTGGACACTCCTTAAGGAAAGATTATGAATCCGACGCTGCCGGAAGAAATCCGCCAACTGCGGGCGTCGCTGAGACGTTTCATCGAAAAGGAATTGCTCCCGAAGGAGAGTAAACTCGATGCGGCTATCGAGTTTGATTCGCATCGGGAACTCATCGAATGGACGCGCAAACGCTCGCTCGAGTTGGGCTTTTTCGGCGCGTTCATGCCGGAAGAGGTCGGCGGCGGCGGGCTTAGCACCCTGGCGGTGGCTGCGCTCACTGAAGAAATCGGCCGCTCCGGAAGCCGGCTGGCCCACTGTGTGCTCGGTGACGTCGACGGTCCCTCGCCGCTCTTGCTCGATGCCAACGATCACATTCGCAGCGCCTACCTGCTTCCCTCGATGCAGGCCGAAAAGACCGGTTGCTTTGCGCTGTCCGAGCCCAACGCCGGCTCCGACGCCGCGAGCATCGAGACGACCGCCGGCCGCAGCGGCGATTCGTACATTCTCAACGGCGTCAAGCATATGGTCTCGCAGGGCGCGCACAGCGATTACATGATCACATTCGCGGTCACGAACAAGGCTCTTCGCGCGCGCGGAGGAATCTCCTGCTTCGTGGTGGACATGGACAGTCCCGGCCTGACGATCACGAGACGGCAGCGCCCGATGGGCGGACTGTCGGACCCCGTCGAGATAGTTTTCGAGGACTGCCTCGTTCCTGCGTCCAATATGGTGGGCCAGGAAGGATTCGGCTTCATGATGGCGATGCGATGGCTCGCCAACGGCAGACTCGGGATGGCCGCCACGGCGATAGGGTTGACGCAATTGCTTCTCGATCTCTCGATCGAGCACGCGAAGAACCGAGTCCAGTTCGGCGGACCGATTGCGAAAAAGGGCGCGATCCAGAAGATGATCGCCGACATGGCCACCGAGCTTTATGCCTCGAGGGTGATGGTCTATGAGACCGCCCGGCGCGCCGATGATGGCGAGGACGTGCTTCGCGAATGCTCGATGACAAAGCTTTTCGCCACCGAGACGGCCGGCCGAGCGGCCGACGCCGCACTGCAGATTCATGGCGGAATGGGCTACATGAGCGACTGCATCGTGGAACGAATCTACCGGGACGTCAGGGCGATGCGGATAGGGGAGGGGACTTCCGAGATTCATCGCATGATAATCGCCAAGAGCCTCTTGAGGAAGGCGTGAGATGCCCGCTGGCGTAACGTCTCGGAGTGACGCATGACCGACAGGAACGAAACTCCCGATAAAAGGCCGAAGCAGTCCAGGGCGGTCGAAGTCGGCGGACATATCGGCAGCCTGTATCTTCTGGAGAACGGCTCGCCAAGGTACGAGCTTCGAATCGACCGGGACGGCAGATGGTTTCACGAGGGAATCGAAATCGTCCGCGAGGATATTCGCAGCTATTTCTCCCGGTATCTCGTCCGCTCGGATGACGGCGGCTATGCCGTTCGCATCGGAAGGGACGAGTGCCCCGTCGTCGTCGAGGACGTTCCTTTTATTGTCTCTCGCGTGACGTCGGCGTCCGACGGCGGGCTTTCGCTGCTTTTGAGTGACGGCACAAGCGAGCGGCTCGATGCGGAGACAATCAAAATTTCTGAATCAAACGCTCCATACTGTGGCGTGCGAAACGGGCTGGAGGCGCGTTTTTCGCGGGCGGCCTATTACCAGCTCGCCGAATTTATCGAGTACAACGAGAAGACCGGCGAATATCGAATCGTCGTCAACGGCCAGGCCATCACGCTCGATGCCCCCTGAGGCGAGGAGACCAACGGCTATGCGATTTTTTTGGATGCTGACGCTCGGCGCTCTGTGCGTCTGCTCATGCGCCGGAACCGGTGCGGTCAAGACCACAATTTATAAAGACCGTCGCATGGAGATTGCGCTCCACGGGCCCGGCTCCGACGCTGCAGCTTCGCTTTCTGAAAGTTATTCGCATCCGGCCGCGTTCAAGGTCGAGGAGTTGAAATATCTGCTTGGCTCGATCGATTATCGCGAAAAAGGGCTCTTTGGCTGGAGTGGAGTCAGGCGCGTGTTCTCGGCCGCCGAGCTATACCGCCTGACACCGCATCTCGTAAACGCGTTTGGCAGGGCGACGCCGGGTGACGAAGTGGTCTTCAGCTCGACCGCCGCCAAGACCGGAGCCCTTTTCTCCTCCACCAGATTCACCAGCGGCAGGATGTTCATCAAGGATAAGAAGCTGCATTGTGTGTTCGGCGATATCAACATAAGGTACGATCCTGAGGATGCATCCGCAGGCGATCCGAAAAAGGAGTATGCGGGAAAGTCGCTGGCGCTGGTGACGAACGACTGGCAGAGCCTGTTCGAGGACGAAAACGGAACCCACCACAACTGGATAGAGATAGATTATGAGCGCGCGAACGCTGTAAAGGCACGAGCTGTACGCGAGATTAAAAGGCGTATCCCGCGCCGCCGAGCGACCGAGAGAAAGCGAACCCGCGAGACGAC
>CBDUSG010000239.1:0-5627 GCA_965369575.1 uncultured bacterium
TATTGCACCTGTCAGTTTCTACATGAATATTCCGTGGATTGCTGTTTGAAGGAGATTATTTCGAAATGTCCGCTCGGAATCACCCCAAAAACCGATCGAATCGTCGCGGGAACGACGTCAAGTCGGTAGTGGATAAGATACAGAAACTGCCGACACTGCCGAAGATAGGGCTCAGCATTCTCGATCTCGCCGACGATCCCGAGATCTCGATGGAAGACATGAGCCGGCTGATGCAGCACGACCCCTCGCTTGCCGCCCGCGTGCTCAAGGTTGCAAACTCACCGTTTTACGGCATGCCGCGCCAGGTCGACTCGCTCCAATTGGCGCTTGTGATCCTTGGGCTTTGCGAGGTTCGCAACATAGCGCTCGGCATCATGATCCTGAAAATAATGAGCGGCCTCGACACGCATATAACCTATGACAGAGATAAGTTCTGGACCCATAGCACGGGCTGCGGGATAGCTGCCAGAATCCTCGGCCGCAAACTGAATATGCGCAGCGAAGGCGCCGATTTTATCGTGGGCCTGCTGCACGATATGGGCAAGATAATCCTCGATGAGTATTTCTGCGAACAGTTTGCGCGCATTTTTGAAAGAATGACGGCCACCGGCGCACCGATGGTAAAGGCCGAGCGTGAAATCATCGGGGAATCGCATGAGCAGGTGGGCGGATGGCTTGCAGAGAAGTGGCGCCTGCCGGAAACGCTTTGCGAGGCCATCACATACCATCACCGGTTCCCGGAGCTGCAGGAGGGGCCGGCCCTCAAGGATCCGAAGACGGTGGCGCTCGCGTACATCACCGAGGCGTTCTGCGACCAGTATATGATCGGCTGGGACGGCGATTCGGGCTGCAACGACATCAGAAACGAGCAGGCGTGGGAAATACTGTTATCGGGTCAGAGCACATATTCGGCCGGCGACATCGGCGTCATCCTGGACGAGACCAAGCAGGAGTTCAACGACGCGCCTCTGCACGTCCTGAAGTAAATGGTCATAGCTCTTGCCGCGGCGCTCTTTTTCCCCCCATTCAGGCCTTTTCTCCCAAATAGCTCACGGCGACGGCCGCATGGAGCTTAACTCCCGCCTCAAGCGCCGACTCTTCAATATCGCACGCGGCGTTATGCGAAGGAGCGGGCTCCTTGTTCCGCGGCCTGGCGCCGAGGATCGCAAACGCGCCCGGCACTTTTTCCAGGAAAAAAGAAAAATCCTCCGACGGCATCCGCGGCCGCTCCAGCCGGCGCACGTTTTCCTCGCCCAGGACGGCCTGCGCCGCCGAGATCGCCAGCTCGGTGAAAGCCGGGTCGTTCACCGTGGCCGGATACCCGTGGATATATCTGAAATCGTAGCTCGCGCCGAACGCGGAGGTGACGCCCCCGATAATCTCCTCCATCATCAACGGCATTTTCTTTCGGATGCCCGGATCGAACGATCTGACCGTGCCGCCCATCTCGACGTTATCCGGAATTATCGTCATCCCGTCCCCGGCCCGGATAGTGCAGATGCTGAGCACGACCGAATCCATCGCGCTGATGCGGCGGCTCGCTATCCCCTGCAGCGCTGTTATCAAGTGGCCCGACACGAGAATCGGATCGATCGAACTGTGCGGCATCGCCCCGTGGCCTCCCTTGCCGATTACCGATATGGTGAAAATATCCGCGCACGCCATCATCGGGCCCTCGCGAACCGCAAACGTTCCCGGTTGCGACATGGGATCGAGATGCAGCGCAAAGGCGGCCCCGATGCGCGGGTCGTCTTCCAACACTCCCTCCTCGATCATCTTCCTCGCCCCCGCATATCCCTCTTCGCCCGGCTGGAATATGAATTTCACGCTCCCCCGCAACGAATCGCGCATCATTGCGAGCACCATGGCCGCCCCGAGCAACATCGCCACGTGGCCGTCGTGGTTGCACGCGTGCATCACGCCGGGATTTGTCGAGGCAAACGGGAGGCCCGTCTTCTCGGTCACGGGGAGAGCGTCCATGTCGGCCCTCAGCGCGATGGTGGGGCCGGCGGCGGCGCCTCGGAGCAGGCCCACGACCCCGGTCGTCGCGACACCGCGCCTTACCTCGAGCCCCAGGCGCTCGAGGATCGATGCGACTTTTTCCGACGTTCTCATCTCCTGAAAGGAGAGTTCGGGGTGAGAATGGAGATCGCGGCGTATCTCGACGACTTCCGCAAATACGCGCTCGGCCTCTTTCTCTATGAAACCGATAGCCTCGCTCACGGATAACCTCCTTTGCTTCCAATCCTCTTCAGGCACATTCTACGGCCACGCCGAACGGACTGTCAAGGGACCTTGCGGCATTTCGGCGCGGGTACGATACTCCCCAATGAGCCCCGGGGCTGAAAATCCGGGACTCTTCCGCCCCCTGCCCGGGCCGTCCATACATTTTTGTGCATGATCGGAACCATATTTATGCTCATCCCGTCGTAAATAGAGGCACCGGGCCGGTTGAACCCCCTCGACGCGATGCGTTTCTGGAGGAGCATATATAGGTTAAACTCATACAAATCAATAGGTTAGAGATACTCCCCCTTTCCTATTTTTTCCCTCCCGACATAGTCCTCCTCTGCTGGCATGAGGTTTGCTCTTTGCGTAATTTCCGGTGTGAATTTCTCAATCCGGGTATCTCTGGGAGAAACCCTTTTTCATGCTGAAAGACCCCGAAATACTGAAAAAACTGGCTGGAGTCAGAGAAATCCCTACTCTGCCGGAGGTCATGCAGAATGTCATGACCATGCTGGCCTCGGACGACTCGTCGGCCGACGACCTGGGGGAGATTCTCTCGACGGACCAGGCCCTCTGCTCCAAGGTGCTGCGTGTTGCAAATTCGGCCTTTTTCGCTCAGAGCCGGCGAATCTATGACATCAGCGACGCAGTAGTGCTGCTCGGATTCGATTCAATCGCGCAGCTGGCGCTCGCCACAACCGTTTTCTCGGCTTTCGGCCCGGCGAGCCCGTCGGTGAGGTTCGATGTCCTCGCTTTCTGGGAACACTCGATCGCGACCGCCTTTGCGGGCAAAGTGATTTCGGACATGGTCGAGGACTCATCCAGGCACAAAGTATTGTATACTGCCGGGCTGCTCCATGACATCGGAAAGATGGTTCTTGTTACACGTTTTCCAAGCAAATACATTGCCGTTCTGGAGAAGGTTGAAAGCGAAGACCTTTTCCTGCACGAGGCAGAGAAGATCGTCCTCGGGTTTACACACTGCGAGGTCGGCGAATGGTTGTGCGAGCGATGGAATTTCCCCGAGAGGCTCGTGCGGATGATTGCGGAACATCATGCCGGTATCGGGACCCTTTCCGGCCATGATCCCGAGATCGCCATGATTCGCCTCGCCAACATAATCTGCAACCGCCTGCAAATCGGCCACAGCGGCAATAAGAAGACATATTCACTCGAGCCGGAGGATTTCTCCGGCATCGGTTTTGAGCCGAAAGACATACAGAGAATCGAGCAGGCGCTCGAGGGCGGCCGCGGCGAAATCGAGTCGCTTCTGAGAACGTTCGCATAGGCTTAACAGTTTCGGAAACGCTATGATCGACGGAACATACGACAACGGCGAGAAAAGAATTTATGCCGAGGCTCTTAGACGTACCGCGCAGGATTATGAGGAGCTTGTGGGGGAGCTTTCCGTTCTGAAGCTCCTCAACGATTCCCTGCAGGTCGGCCTCGGGTTCAGCGAGATCTGCCAGAAGCTGGTCCAGTTTCTGACCGAGGCGATGAACGTCGAGAACGCATCGATCATGGTGTTCGATCCCGATAAGGAGGAACTTAGAATACTCGTCGGAAAGAGCTTTTACCAGGACGAGGGGACCGTTTACGCCAGGCAGGTGTGGTCGGGCAAGGTGTTCAGACTGGGGGAAGGCATTGCCGGACAAGTCGCCAAAGCGAGAAAGAGTATTCTGATCGAGGATACGCGAAAGGACCCGAGGTTCGTGAACGCGGAGGAACAGAAGGTTCATGTCAGGTCGATGCTCTGCCTTCCGCTTGTCCACGGCGAACAGCTCCACGGCGTGCTGAACTTGAGCAACTCCGAGCCGGGCGCCTTCACCACAAAGAAGGAGCACGCCCTGAACATCATAGCGTCGACCGCCTCCGTCGCGCTGAGCCAGGCGATGGCCGTCGAAGAACTGAAACAATTGAACGAGGAACTCACGGTGCGAAACCGGGAACTCCGCGCGGTCAACTCGCTTTCGGAATCGCTTCACTCGAACCTCGATCTCGAACTCGTTCTCTCCGAATCGCTCAAGAACATCTCCGATGGTTTTGACGTCGAGGCCGCCGCCATTTTCCTGCTGGACGATCAGACCGGCGACATGCGGCTGAGTTCCAGCTCGGTTGCCTCTTCGGATAAGGGCATCGAACGGCTCCTGCGCTCTTTGGGCGAGCGATATCGGCCCGAGATAGCCAGCCCGGGTAATCACGAGCCATATATCGGCCAAGTCGAAGCCCCAGCCGGCGAACGAAGGGCCCGGCCTGAATCGCGAATTTTCATCGGCACTCCCCTGCTCATCGAAGGCGAATGCTTCGGCATGCTCATCATCCTCTGCTCCAATGACGGCGTTCTCGACGGCGCCGAGACCGAACTCCTCAACTCGCTCTGCAAGCAGATCGGGCTTGCCGCCCAGAATTCAAGCCTCGTCTCGCGCCTCAAAGAGAACATCGCCGAGCTGAGGGAAGCGAAGCACAGACTGATACAGTCGGACAAGCTCGCGCTGCTCGGCGAGATGGTCGCCGGCGTGGCCCATGAGATCAACAACCCACTGGCGGCGATTCTGGGGTACAACGAACTGCTCCTCGACGAGGATTCGATCTCCGAGGAAGGGAAGTCGATGCTCGAACGGACGATAACATGCGTCGATCGATGCCGAAAAATAGTCCAGAGCCTGCTATCGTTCGCCCGGAAGACGGAACTGGAAAAGGAGCCGGCCAACATCCACGATATCATCGACAAGGTTCTTGTGCACAGGGATTACGAGCTGACCATCAACAACATCGAGGTCGTCAAGGACTACGAGGTCGAAGACCCGATAGCCATAGTCGATCCCAACCAGATCGAGCAGGTGTTCCTGAACATTCTCAACAACGCCTTCGACTCAATGTCCGGGCGCGACGTGCCGGGTATACTCGAAGTGAGGACGTGCCTCGTCGGCGACGGCACGGTGCGGATCGAGTTCATCGACAACGGACGCGGAATAAAGGAGAGCGACAGGGCGAAGTTGTTCGAGCCCTTCTTCACGACTAAAGAAGTCGGCACGGGAACCGGTCTCGGCCTGAGCGTGAGCTATGGCATAATCCAGGAACACGGCGGCCGACTCTATCTCGACGATGCCCACTACTGCGGCGCCAAGTTCGTCATAAATCTGCCGCTCGCCACTGAGCGCGAGGCTGTTGATGATTCGGCTCGGAAAAAGCAATCCGTCGCGTGGGTGGAGGGACACGGCCGGATACTGGTCGTTGACGACGAAGAAGTCATCGTCGACGTAGTCGAGACGGTTCTGTCTGCGAGGGGCTTTTCGGTCGATTGCGCAAAAGACGGAGAGCAGGCCTATCAGATGATGGCGTCGAACGAGTACGACCTCATAATCTCCGACATCAGAATGCCCGGCCCGATGGACGGG
>CBDUSG010000240.1:0-5625 GCA_965369575.1 uncultured bacterium
TAGCCGCCGCACAGGCGTCTCTCGATGCGGAAGTTCAATTCTCCTATTTTGTCAGGAGGCCGTGCGGCAAACCCTCTCGCGTGGGTATTGCCAGGGTTCTCGATATTTCCGAGACGGGTCTATGCATGGAAATCTCACCGCTTGATTCGGACCTGTTCGCCGAATCGTTCGGCGGTCGGCCCGTATTGAACAGGGAAATCGAGCTGCAGATGTTCTGCCGCTCTCATCCGAGCAATGTTTTTGTCGAGGGATCGGTGAGATGGTTCAAGCAGACAAAAGAACTGGATTCCGGCGCTGATCCTTCAAGCGGGCTTGGCATATGCGCCGGCGTCGTTTTCTCGATTGAAAGCGCCGAGCAGCGGAGTGAAATCTTGGAGCTTCTGGGCCATCTCAGCGGCGAGACCATTTCCTGCAATGAATGCGGCACACAGGTCTCGGCCGACGGCGCATTCTGCTACCATTGCGGCGTCCGGCTGCTCAGCAGGCGCACCGCCCTCAAAGACGCCTTTTTGGACGTGCTCGGTCCCGACACCTACTCGTGAACAACGCCGGCCGATAGCAGCATCCTCGTTTTCTCCATGCCGATGCTTTCCCAAACGAGCTTTTTCGCTTCGACCTTCAGATAAATGCTGATTCGCGGATGTGCAGCTCAAGGTCTTCTGGGCGAAATTCAAGTAATTCGGAATTGTCTTTGCGCCGACGATCTGGCTGATTCTTTCCCTGCAATATACCGGGAGACGGCAATGGCTGAGGATGGGTAACCTGCTTCTTTTGGTTCCCGGGCCTATCGTAACGCTGTTTCTTGTGTGGACCAACGCTCACCATCTGTACTGGACGAGCGCGACACTCGTTAAGAGCGGGACGCTATCAGTTCTGGCGCTGCCGATGGGCCACGCTTTCTGGCTTAGTATGGCTTACCATTATTCGTTACTTTTGATCGGCGCCCTATTCGTGGCCGAGACGTTCATTCGCCCGGGCTTCTTCTATCGCAAGCAGACCGGAGCGATGCTGATAGGAGCGTTGGCGCCGTGGGGGCAATGTCATTTTCCTGGCGGGTCTCAGCCCCTATCTTCACCTCGACCTGACACCCTTCGCTTTTGCTTTCACCTGCCTCGTGTCTACATGGGCTCTGTTCCGGCTGTATTCCGTGGACCCCGTGTGCCGGTGGCGCAGGCAACCGCTATCGAGGGCATGAGCGACCGTGTCATGGTGCTTGACGCCAATGACCGTGTTGTCGATCTGAATCCCGCCGCGCGATGCCTGATAAACCGGCCCATATCGGAGATAAGCGGCCGGTCTCTCGCACAGGTTCTCTCGGATCTTGCCGATCGGCTGAGCCCGTCCGCCGGAAACGCCGAAGGCAAGACCTTTCCGAAATTGAAACGGCTCGATCCAAATGTAAGGGTGCTGCTTTCCATCGGTTACAGCCGAGACGGCAAGGCAAAAGAAATTCTCGAGAGCGGCGTGATGGGGTTCATTCAAAAGCCTTATCGGGTCAACACCCTGCTTTCCAAAGTGGGGGATCTGCCCGATTTGGATGCGGGAACCCACATCGGAGATGAATAGCGCCCCGGCCGCATTCAGAATCAGAGCATTCTGCAGAAAGTCCGTGAAACTGCTCCTTCGACCTAAATTGCTCGTCAAAGGGCGATTATAGTCTTCTTCAATGAGCCCCGCGAGTCCCTCCCGAGCTTGTAGAATCGACAATTAATTGTCACAAGGCCAATGTAAATACTGGTTTCGGCGATTAAACCCCCGTTCAGGCCCGCGCTGTCCACCATCTAGAAATACTGCTGAGCCCTCGGCTTTAACTAATTGGTATTACTTACTTTAGCGTAATGATGTCGATCTCATGGGGCTGGCGTTTATCCCGCATTTGGCGGGAATCGCAGCCTTGGCACATCCCTTGCAATTTCCCGGGGCGTGTCGCTTATACAGGAATGACCAATGAGAGTGACCAAGGGGGGAAGATGACCGAAGCGTATCGCGGCGGACCCGGCGTAAAGCCCGAGAGCGTCCTCATTATTGACGATGAGATCGAGTCCGTAAGAGGGATAATCGATTTCTTCAAAGGAAGCAACTGGAAGGTAACGACCGCCGTGGATGAGAAAGAGGCGATCCTTGAATTTGAGCACTGGCACCCTTGCCTCGTGCTGCTCGATCTTGTGCTGGAGAGAGAGAGCGGATTCGAGGTGCTCTCGCGCATCCGACAGCTCAATACCGAGAGCAAGGTCATCATGATCAGCAAATACTTCGATTACGAACTGATAAAACAGGCAATGAAGGCGGGCGCGATCGGTTTTGTGCAAAAGGCCGAGACCGATGCGCTTCCGTCGGGTTTTACCACTCTTTTGGAAGGAGCAGTAGCGAAGGCGTAGCTTTTTTTCGCGAACAGACTATGGCACGACGAATCGTAACAGCGCACAGGGAAAGCTTTTCGGGCTATTCCGGCGAAGATGATTTCGAAGCGAGATATCGGAGCGCGCTCAGAAAACACGGCTACCAGTTCACTCAGGTCATCGGCAAGGGCGGCATGTCCCGCGTCGATGAAGTGCGCCATATCACCACCGGCAAGCTGAGGGCGATCAAGCATCTGGGCAGCCACGTGCGGTCCGACAAAGTGGAAAGATTCAGGAAGATGCTACGGCGCGAGTCGGAGTACTCTTTCGACCATCCCAACGTGCTCAAAGGAGAGACATACTTCGAGGAGGGCAGCGACATCTTCTACGTGATGCCCCGCATGCAGCACAACCTCGAGCATCTGCTCGAGGATGAAGCAGGCTACCCGCTGACGTTTTTGCTGGACATCGCGCTTCAGACCGTGGCGGGCCTGAATTACCTTCACCAAAACGGCATCATCCACCGCGACCTCAAGCCTTCGAACATCCTGTACAATGTCAGAGGACACGAAATCTGGGTGGCCATATGCGATTTCGGTCTTAGTCAGGACAAGATCGCCAAATTCAGAAACGACCTCTCGCGCAAGCTGCTCAGGAGCGGACGCCGCGCAGGCACGCTCAACTTCTCGGCGCCCGAACAGATGCATAAAAAAGGCAAATACGACAAGCGGTGCGACATATATTCGTTGGGCCGCGTGATGGACGAACTCTTCGGCAGAAAGATAAAAGCCGGAAGGAAATACATAAACACGTTCCAGCAGGACAGGCGGCTCGATTCGCTGTCGAAGAAGATTTACCTGTACAAGATGGACAGGCCACGCATACTGGAGGGCGATACCCGCAAATACCTCCCCTCTCAACTGATCGACCTGATACTGAGGTCATTACAGAAAAACCCGAAGCGCAGGCCGGCCGACATCGTAAATGTGTTCTACGAAATGACGAAGATCCAGCAGGAATGCAACATGGCGAGCAGGATGGCAGCAACCCGCAAAGAGGTTCTGGTACACTAACGCGCCGACACAGGCTGAAAACACGGGGCGGTCACGGAAAACGCGGCCGCCTTTTTAATGTCATCCCCGGGACGGACGCCACCACAGCGTTGCGCTCTGCTTCGGGACCCTCGCCCAGAGCAATTCGCCCGAGCGCTCCAGCCGATCCGAAAGGAAATCCCGCAGCGTCTCATCGTGCTCATCGCCGGTGAGCCCCATGTGGTCCTTCCAGAAAGACACGGCCTCGCCTATATCGCTGAAAGGCTGGTCGAAATCGTAGTCCACTATGGCGGCGTCGGCAAAGATTCCCATTTCGTAAAGAGCGGTATAAACACCGAAGTAGTCGCGTTTTTTCGGGAGGTCGCTGCCGAAGATCATCGGCCATAGCTCGCGGAAAAAGAATTTGTTCCAATTCTTTGGTGTGCCGAGAACGAGAAAAACAAACTCGCGGGCGTGTCGCTCCAGTCTCGGGATGCTCTTTGGCGGATCATCAAGAACGCCGGGCACGTTAGCCGCAAGCACTACATCGAAGACGCCCAGCCCGGCCTCGGCGTCGTCCCAGGCCGCCATCTCGGTTTGAATGTTTTCGATGCCCTCGGCGGTGGCCTGCGCCCGCAGTTCCGCAAGCATCGCCTCGGACGAATCGAGCGCGGTCACGCGCTCCAGCCGTCGCGCCAGCGGTATGCAAAGCGCGCCGCAGCCCGCTCCCACGTCCAGCAGCGACGCGCAGTCCTCGATGACCGGTTCCATCACGCCGAGAATTTTGTGGGCATAGTCGCTGTGGCGCAGGCCCTCGCTGTACCATTGCGCCTTCTGCCGGCTCCAGAATCCTCCCCCGCCGTGTTCGGTCATTCCGAATCCAGTTCTCTGGCGAGAGCGGCCACGTATTCGAGCGCCCTGTCGATCGTCTGCGGATCGAGGTTCGCCATGCGATCCGAGGTCTGGTGCCAATTGGGAATGTCGTCGACGCCGTCCGGGAACGCCATGATCGTGATTCCGCGAAACCCGCGCTTTGCGATAATTGCCGTCTCGGTATAGCCGGATTTCAGCGGCATGCCGGTGATCCCGCCGCCGAGACCTCTGGCGGCGTCTGCCGCCGCGCGAACCAGACCGGGGTTGCTGTGATACTTCTTGAGCATCCCCTCATATGTGATGTATCTGATCTCGCCGACGCCGACGCATTCGAGATTCACGAACCATGCGTCCCTCAGTTCATCGCCGTGCTCGTCCAGAAAGGCCTTGATCCCGGTAAGCGTCGCCTCCTCGCAGCCGGTGCACAAGGCCCAGTACTCGGTGTGCCAGAGCGGCTCGCGGCTAAAGAAATCGGCAAGGCTGAGCACGACCGCCGCGGCGGATGCGTTGTCGTTCGCGCCCTCCGTGAACGGGGAAAGAAAGTCTCCGTGCAGAGCGGCCAAAAGCTGAAGCGCTATCGGCACATCCAGTGCCAGGGAGACTATTAGGATTATGCGCGAAGACAGAAAATGAGGACCAAAGGCAAATAGCAGCGCCTTGAATACGACGCAGGCGAGCACCACCGTGAGAATCGCGGGCAAAAAGCCTACGATGCGGCGGTGAAAGAGTATCGGAGTGCGGTTGGTGTCGAGATGTCCTATGACTACCAGCCTGTTGCGTGTCGCACCCTTCGGCGGGATCCTGCCGTGAACGTTCTGCGAAATCTTCTTCGGAAGAAAGTTGCTGAGCGAAAGTTTGCAGAATGTCAGTTCAGCCACGAACAGGTAAAATGCCAAGGCGCACAAAACGGCGGGCCACAGCCGTCCGAGGGAACTCCAGTAAACACCGGTAGAAACCAGCGCCAGGGCCAGCGATATCTCCATCGCCCGCCAAAGCGAGGGCACGCTCCGAAAGGTCTCGACCGAAACATTGTGCGCGCCCGCTTCCTCCAGCTTCGACGAGGCGTAGGCCGCGGCACGAGCCTCGGCCGGCGTCGTCGGGCCGCGCGGGCCAATCTCGGCGCAGAAGGCTCTGATGTGATCCATCGGCGAAATCGACGGCATCCGAGTCAATCCTCCGATGCTTCATGAAGACGGCTGACAGATTTCGAGCAGAACTCCCCCGGTGCTCTTCGGATGGAAAAATGCGATACTGGCCCCGCCCGCCCCCTGACGCGGCTTTTCATCGATCACGCGCAGCCCTTTCGCCATCAGCTCCTCGAGCGATGCGGCCACGTCGACGACGCGAAGGGCCACGTGCTGGACCCCCTCGCCTCGTTTTTC
>CBDUSG010000241.1:0-5616 GCA_965369575.1 uncultured bacterium
GAGGTCGACTTCACCGCGGTCCTGCGGGTCGTTCAGCACGAATTGTTTGGCGGCGATGTTGGCCATCCATGAGGCGACGCCGTCCATCATCGATATGTCGACGTACTGACCCTTTCCGCCCTGCCCGCGGTGGTAAAGCGCCATCATGATGCCGAGGGCCGCGAGCATGCCGCCGCCGCCGAAGTCGGCAACCGGTACGCCCGGCACGGCGGGCGGCCTGTCTCCGAAGCCCGTGATGCCGAGCATGCCGGCTACTCCGATGTAATTGATGTCGTGTCCGGCGCGCAGCCTGTACGGGCCGTCCTGGCCGTAGCCGGAGATCGAACAGTACACGATCCGCGGATTTATTTTGCTTATCTCATCGTAGCCCAGGCCGAGCCTGGCCATCACGCCGGGACGAAATCCCTCGACCAGCACGTCGTAGCGTTTCACCAGCTCTTTAAATATCTCCTTGCCGCGATCATGCTTGAGGTTGAGCTTCATGCTTTTCTTGTTGCGGTTGACCGCTAGGAAGTAGGCGCCTTCCTCGTTGATCTTCGGGGGGAACCAGCGCACGTAGTCGCCGCCGAACGGGTCTTCCACTTTCATCACGTCCGCGCCCATATCGGCGAGCAGCAGCGTGCAGTATCCGCCCGGCAAAAGGCGCGTGAGGTCGAGCACTTTCAGTCCTTCAAGCGCGTGTTTCATTTATGTCGTCCTTTCTATCCCGATTTCATGTCCTCGAGCATTTGCTGCTTGAGTTCCTTCTTGGTCACTTTGCCGATGATGTTCTTGGGTATGAAGTCGAGGAACTTGACGTATCGCGGAATCTTGTAGCTCGCCATGTTTTCTCTGCAGAATACCAGGACCTCATCTTCAGTCAGGTCGGAGCCGGCCTGCGGCACGATGCATGCCATGACTTGCTCTCCGTATTTATCATCCGGCACGCCGATGACGGCGACCTCGGAGATTTTCGGATGCGCATAGAGCACGTCTTCGAGTTCTTTGGGATAAATGTTCTCGCCGCCCCTTATGACCAGTTCCTTCTTGCGGTCGACGATGAATATCCATCCGTCCTCGTCGAAGCGGCCCATGTCGCCCGTGTGCAGCCATCCGCCCCGCAGCGCGTCGGCCGTCTCCTCGGGCCTCTTCCAGTATTCCTTCATGACTCCATCGCTGCGTATGACGATCTCGCCGACTTCGCCGGCGGGCAGCTCGTTGTCGCTCTCATCGAAAATCTTCATCTCGACGCTTTCCATCGCCACGCCTGCCGAGCCGATCTTGCGTTCGCCCTCGGTCGGCGTCAGGCACGCGCCGCCGCTGCTCTCGGTGAGCCCGTATCCCTCGATGATCCTCATGTCGTAGCGTCCCTCGAACTCGTTGATGAGTTCGACGGGCGTGGGGGCCGCGCCGATAACTCCAAAGCGAAGCGAGGATGCGTCGGCCGTTTCGGCATCCTCCATCTGGAGCAGTATGTGGTATATCGTCGGGACGCCGTATATGCCGGTTATGCGATGTTGCTCTATCAGTCCCCAGAACTCGGACGCCGAGAAGTTTTTTCTCAGGACGACCGTCGCGCCGGAATAGAAGCACGGCACGCTCAAATCGAGCAGTCCGGCGCCGTGGAACAGCGGAAGGACGCAGAGCGCCCTGTCGCCCTCGCAGACGTCGCCGGCCTTTGACTTCACCTTGCCGGCGAACACGAGGTTTTTATGCGTAAGCAGCGCCCCCTTTGGTTTTCCCGTGGTTCCAGACGTGTAAAGGATGGCGCAGGGCGAATCGGGGGTCAGCTCGGGCGAAGGCGGCGCCTCCTCGGGCGAGGCCAATATATCGCCGAGCTTTGCCGCCCCTCCGGGCGGCGAGTCGGTCTCGTTCACGATCAATTGTTCGACGCCCGTCTTTCCCGCGAGCGCTTCGACATGATGGAGATGATCGCCGTCGACGAAAAAAACTTTTGTACCGGAATCGTTCAGGAGGTATTCGACCTCGCTCGTCTGCCACCAGCAGTTGACGGGGCCCGCAACCGCTCCCGCCTTCTGGATGCCGAAGAAGACCGCATAGAATTCCGGCGAGTTGTTCATCATCATCGAAACGATCTCGCCCTCTTTGACGCCCGACCGCGCGAGCGCCGCGGCAACGCGGTCGCTGGCCCTGTCGAGGTCGCGATAAGTGATCGTCCGGTCATAGAAGAGCACGGCGGGCTTTTCACCGAATCTTTCACCGTTTGCTCTCAGTATCTCGGGGGTGGTTTTCATTGCTTTTCCTTTCGGACTTTCGGATTAAAGATGCCGGGCTGCGGTTTGTTTCTCGTCGGCGATCGCAAGTGTGGGCCGAGCGCAGGCCGGCGGGGCGTTCTCAGTCGGCGCCCGAGGTCTCGGTCGACCGATATGTCTCTTCCGCCATCTCGAGCATTGCGCCGAGGCGCCTCGAAAGTTCCTCCGACATTTCGGCCTTGTCTTTTCGCAGCTTAAAAAGGTCGTCGGCGATGTTGAAGGCCGCAAGCGCCACGGCTTTGACCGGGTCCGTGACCTTGCCGGATTGCGTGACCTTTTTTATCTGTTTATCGATGAACGCGGCGAGCTCCTTCATGTGTTCGGGATCGTCAGTCTTGAAGCTGAGCTCGGTTCCCTGAATGACGACCGTGACTGTAGCAGGTTCTTTCATTTTTCGCCGCCCGTCGTCAGCGCACGCACTTTTTCAAGCAGCCGCTCGGTCTCTTCGCGGATATTCTTCTGTTTTTGTTCGAGTCGTCTCTTTTCGGCCTGAGCCTCCATTAATACCGAATCGCGCTCCTCGACCACCTCGAGTCGCCTGTTCTTTTCCATAAGCTCATTGAGCAGCCGTTCGTTTTCTCGCAGCAGCTCTTCGCTTTTCTTGCAGGCGTCGCGAAAGTCGGCCAGCAGCTTTTTCATCTGCTCTTCCAGCCGCGAGAGTTTCTCTTGCATCGCCTCACGCCCTCAGTTTCGCGCCAAACCGCTCTTCGAGGCTCTTGACGATTCCATCGAAAACGGGGGTGATCTCGTCGTCGATGAGAGTTCGCTCGCCGCTCTGGAAACGGAGGCGGAAGGCCAGGCTCTTGCTGCCCTCCTCGAGCTGCTTGCCGCGGTATATGTCGAAAAGGCATACGCTTTTCAGTGTCTCGCCGCCGGCCTCGACGATGGCCGAGTTGAGCGCGGCCGCCTCGACGCCCTCGTCTACGACTATGGCAAGGTCGCGGTCGGCGTGCGGGAATCGCGAAAGCTTTTCGTATTTCCGCTGACTTTGCGCTTGGTCATCGATCGCGTCGACGTCGATCTCGAAGACGAAAACTTTCTGGCCGATTTCATATTTTTCGAGGATGTCCGGATGAATCTGCCCGATCTTCCCGACGATTTTGCCTCCGATCAGTATGTCCGCGCAGCCGCCCGGATGGAATCCGTCGTGCGAAGCTCCTGCGGTCCCGAAGTTCCCGCAGCCGAGCGACTCGATCATCGCTTCCGCGGCGCCTTTCAAATCGAAAAAATCTATCTCCGCGGGCTGCTGCCTCCAGTTGATCGGGCTCGAAAGGCCCGTGGCGGCGGCACAGAGGAACGTATGCTCCTCGGGCAGAATCTGCCCTTCGGCTGAGCGAAACGTTTTGGCCGTTTCGAAAAGTTTCAGGTCTTTGTTGCCCGCGTTGACGTTTGTCCTGATGCTCCGCAGAGCGCCGGGTATGAGGCTCGTCCGAAGCACGCTCGCGTCCTCCGTCAGCGGGTTCATCACCGTCATCGGCGCGGCGTTCGCGCCTTCGCCGTCGTCGCCGAAATCGGCCATTTCAGAGGCCGACCCGAAGCTGAGCGTTATTATTTCCGAAAATCCGGAAGCCATCAGCAGGTCGCGACATTTCTCATATAGGGGGGCCGATTGACGCCCGCGCTTTATGACGGTGCTGTCCTGCGGGTAGGTCGACGCGATGTTGTCATAGCCATGGATGCGCGCAACCTCCTCGATGAGGTCTATCTCGGCCGCGACGTCGGGCCGATGCGTCGGGGTTCGCACTTTCACGGTGTCGGCGTTTTCGGCCAGGATTTCAAATCCGAGCGATGAGAGAATCGAAACGACTTTCTTCTTCGGTACGTCAATGCCCAGAATGCGGGTGATACGCTTATGTCTGAGCTCGATATCGGGCGGGACTATTTTGCGGGGATATTGGTCTATATGGCCCTTTGCGACGCGGCCCCCCGCAAGCTCGGCTATCATGGCGGCCGCGCGGTCGAGCGCTTTTACGGCCATCTCCGGGTCGGCGCCCCGCTCGAAGCGGTACGAGGCCTCGGTGGACAGTCCGAGCCACTTGGACGTTCTCCTGATGGTGACCGGATCGAAATACGCGGATTCGATGAGCACGGCTTTCGTCTTTTCCGCGACTTCCGTGTCGGCTCCTCCCATGACTCCCGCTATTGCGACGGCGTTTTTCGCATCGGCGATAACCAGCATCTGCTCCGACAGCTCGCGGGCGACGCCGTCGAGCGTCGTGATCGATTCGCCGCGGCGGGCGCGCCGGACGACGATTCGATTCTCTTCGAGCCTGTCGTAATCGAACGCGTGGAGCGGATGACCGAGTTCCATGAGGACGTAATTGGTGGCGTCGACGACATTGTTGAGCGGTCTCACGCCGACCTTCGTCAGGCGCTGCTGCATCCAGGCCGGAGACGGGCCGATCTCGACGCCGGTGACGACCCTGGCGGCGTAGCGCGGGCATCCCTCGGCGTCTTCGATGGCGATGGATGTCAGCGTATCGACGTCGGGGCCTTCCTCGATAACCTGGAATTGCGGCGGTTGCGTCGGGATCTGTGTTATGGCGGCGATCTCGCGGGCGACGCCGATCATGCTGAGGCAGTCGGGCCGATTGGGTGTGACGCCGAGTTCGAGCACGACGTCGTCGAGTCCCATAACCTCGTCGAATGCGCTGCCGACGGGAACATCAGGCGGAAGGATTTTTATTCCCGCATGCTCGTCTCCCAATCCGAGTTCGCGCTCGGAGCACATCATGCCCTCGGAGGACTCGCCGCGTATCTTGGCTTTTTTGACCTTGACGCCGCCAGCCAGTCTTGCGCCGACGACGGCGACGGGCACTTTGTCGCCCTCTCTCATGTTCTTGGCGCCGCACACGATGTCGAGCGGCGACGGCCCGCCGACATCCACTTTGCACAGGACGAGCTTGTCGGCATTCGGATGGGGCGATATGTCGAGCACCCGCCCGATGGTCACTCTGTCGAAGTCGGGCTTAACGTGTTCGGCCGACTCGACCTCGACGCCGGCCATGGTGAGCATGTCCGAAAGCTGAGCGGGGGAGGCGTCCGTCGGCACGAGTTCTTTCAGCCAATTCAGCGATACGAGCATTTGTTATGATTCTCCGCAGCTTCGTCCGCCCGGCACGCTTGCGTTATGCGTCTGTCGTCGCGGCCGGTCAGAACTGTTCGAGGAACTGCACATTGTTTTCGAAAAGCCTGCGAATATCGTCGATTCCGTATTTCAGCATCGCCAGCCTGTCGACGCCCATGCCGAACGCGAATCCGGTATAACGCTCGGGATCATAGCCCACGGTTTCGAACACTTTCGGATGCACCATGCCGGAGCCGAGTATTTCGATCCAGCCCGTGTGCGAACATGTGCGGCATC
>CBDUSG010000242.1:0-5611 GCA_965369575.1 uncultured bacterium
ATGAAAATGCAAAGATCGTTTTCGCCAACAAAGCGTGGTACGATAGTCTGACGTATACGGAGGAAGATCTGGAAAATATCGGGATTTTCGGCCTGATCCATCCCGATGACCGCGAAAGAGTAAAAAGCTTGTATCAGGGATTCATCGACGGAGTATCCGTACCCAGCATTCAGTACCGTCGTGTCAAGAAGGATGGAGAAGTCAGATGGATGGAGAGTAACGGGGCCCTCATCCACTGGCCGGGGACCAAAAAGGCGATAGTAAGCGTGCTCCGCGACGTCACCGAGCGCAAGAAAATGGAAGAAGCTGTCCGGGAATCGGAAGAGAAATACAGGACGCTGATCGAACAAGCCAACGACATAATAAGTGAAACTGATCCCAAAACCGGCAAAATCATCAGCTTTAATCGCTTTGCGGAAGAGATGCTCGGGTACACCGAAGAAGATATCCGCAGTATGGCAAGCTACCTTGACATCATCCATCCGGATGATCGCGAAGCAATAACCTCGGCCCTTGCACGATATGTCGGGGAAGGCAAGCGAAGCCCCGACTATCGGGTCCGCGCCCGAAAGGCCGACGGCTCGTACATACAACTAGAACAAAACGCCGCACTGATCCGCGACGCGGAAGGGAACCCGCAAAGCATCATCGCAATCGCCAGGGACGTGACCGAGCGCAACAGGATGGAGAAGGCCCTCAGGTTGTCCGAAGAGCGGTACAATCGAATACTCAACGCGTCGCACGATATGATAATAGTCCTGGACGCTGACGCGCAGATACTATACGCCAATGAAGCATGGCGCGAATACGCGTCATATACAGTTGAAGAAATGAATGACACCGGAATTTTCGAAAAGATTTATTCGGATGACCGCCGGAAGACAGAAGATCAATTCAGGCAGGCGCTGGCCGGAGAGCCGGCGCCGGATGTCGAGTTTCGCTTCCTGACAAGAGAAGGAAAAACAAAGTGGATCGAGGCCAAGGCCGGCGCGATAGATTGGCCCGGAGCGGCGAGGGCGGCCATGATTTCAGCCCGTGATGTCACAACACGCAAGCGGGCCGAAGACGCGCTCGAGAGATCTCTTTCCCTCATCAGCGCGACCCTGGAATCGACCGCCGACGGCATCCTGACACTCGACAACGAAAGAAGAATAACCGGCTTCAACCGGAAATTCAAGCAACTGTGGAACATTCCGGACTCCACTCTGATTCCGGAAGAAGACGAACAACCGCTGAAGCTTGTGCTCGACCAATTGGAAGACCCCGAGGGCTTTCTGGAGAAAGTGAAAATAATCCATGATCCTCCGAAAAGAGAACATTTCGACATCATAAAACTTAAGGACGGCAGAGTCTTCGAGCGGTATGTCAATCCTCAGAAAAAGGGAAATGAAATCATCGGCTTGGTGTTGAGCTTCCGTGACATAACAGACCGCCTTAAGGCAGAGCAAGCGCTAAAAGAATCAGAGGAGAGGTATCGAAACATCTTCCGGGAAGCGCCGGATATCTTTTACACGCTTGATCTCGATACCTGGATGGTCACCGAGGCGAACCAGCACGCCCTGAAAACCCTCGAGTACGCCCGCGAGATGCTCGGCAAGATCCATGTGTCGGAAATCATTCACCCCGACGATTTGGAACGCGCCACGGGCAGGCTCGTAGATATGGTGATAAACAAAGACCGCATGCCCGGCTTTTCGTTACGGATTCTAACGCGCACGGGAAAGGTCCGCCATATCGAGCAGAGCGGCGTCATATTCTGGGACAATGAGGGCAACGCAAAGACCTTCCTCGGCCTCGCACACGACGTGACGCATCGAATGGAACAGGACGAAATGATCCGAAAGCGAAACGAGAGGCTGGCGGCGCTCTATGAGGTCGCGAAGGTTACAAACGAAAGCCTTGACCTGCCGACCGTCGTCGACCTGATGATGAAAGTCATTCTCGAAGTTACGAATTCCGATTCTATCGGCATATATTCGTTCGACGAGAAAACCAATACCTTGGATTATATCGCTCAACAGGGGCTCACTGACGAATTTGTGAAGGCGACGAGCAGGATCGAACTGGGAATCGGAATACACGGGATCGCGGCTGCCGAAAGAGAACCCGCTATCATTAACGATTTTCGCACGCACCCCGGATTGAGCAGGCCAATACCCACTACCGAAAAAGACCCGAACAGCTCCATCCTCATACCGCTGATCGCAAAGGAAAAGCTTCTCGGAACACTCACAATCGGACGCAACCTCGGCAACCCCTATAGCCCCGACGATTTCGAGTTGGCGGTCGGTTTGGCCAACCAGGTTGCATTATCAATGGAAAACGCAAACCTATACTCTGAAATCGCGCAGAGAGAGACCCGCCTTCAAACGATACTGGAAACCTCGCGCGACGGCATCGCGGTCATCTCTCCTGATCACCGCCTGGCCTACGGCAACAGCTCCCTGACCGCCATGTTTGGGTACGACGACTTCGACGACCTGAGTGAGTTGGATACGAGCCAACTCTTTTCTGCGGAAGGCTTGTCCACTCTTGATGATATACGCGACGCATTGGCTGACGGCAGGGAGATGGGCGGGAACATACAGTTCAAGGGGAAAAGGAAAGACGGCAGCGCGTTCGACGGTGAAACAGGAGTGGGAAGTTTTATAGTGGACGGCCGGAGATTTGCCGTGGGTGTCGTACGCGATGTGACCGAGCGGAACCGCCTGCGTTCCCAGCTCGAGCAATCGGGCAAACTGGCGGCCATTGGTGAGCTTGCGGCCGGGATCGCACACGAGATAAACAACCCGATCGCCACGCTCGATGTGCGGACCGGACTGATGAGAGATATCCTCATCGATGAACGCGGGAAAGTTGAAGCCCCCCTCATGAAGCGGTTCCAGGAATACCTCGACGTCGTCGATCGCCAGGTCCAAAGATGTCAATCGGTGACTAACAATCTTCTCTCTTTCAGTCGAACCCCGCGGAGCGCCGTCGAGCCCATCGAGATCAACGGGCTGCTGCGGAAGGCCGTCAATCTCATCACGAGCCTGAGCGGCGAGAAGCCCAAGATCGAATTGCTGCTCGATGAGAGCCTTCCCCGTCTACACGGCGACCCGAATCGGCTGGAACAGGTCTTTGTCAACATGCTCAGCAATGCCTTCAAGGCGATAAAATCAGGGGGCTCGATAACCCTCGTCACCGGTACGGACACGGACGGCAACATCCGGATCGAGTTCAGAGACACGGGTACCGGCATACCATCGGAGACACGGGCCCGCATCTTCGAACCGTTTTTCACGACCGATGAGGCCGGAGGCGGGACGGGACTCGGACTTTCAATAAGCTATTACATCATAACGGACATGAACGGAAGCATCGACGTCGAAAGCTCGCCCGGACAGGGATCTACTTTTACCATCACGCTGGCGACCGCGCCGGAGGACGAGAGCAGCCATGCCTCCTGAACAGATAAGATTGCTCGTTGTCGACGACGAAGACTCTTTCCGAACGGGAATGTGCGAGCGGCTCAAGCGAAAGGGCTTCAGCGTGTCGGGCGCCGCGGGTGGCGAGCGGGCGATATCTATCGCCGGCGAAAACCTGCTCGACGTCGCGCTGGTCGACATCCGCATGCCGGGAATGGACGGCATAGAGCTGCTGGCCCGGCTCAAAGAGGCCCATCCATCGATCGAGGTGATCATGCTCACAGGCGTGGCCACGGTCGCTACGGCGATCGAGGCGATGAAACTCGGCGCATACGACTACATGGCCAAACCTTGCAGATTCGAGGAATTGCTGATCCTGATCGAGAAGGCCTGCGAGAAAAAGCGCCTGCGCGAGCAGAACATGCTTCTGGAAAGAGACCTGAAGCGCCTCATGGGCGCCGAGTTCGTCGGAAGCAGCCACAAGTCCATGGAGGTTCGCCGCTTTATAAGACAAGCGGCCCAGGCCGACTGCCCCGTGCTCATCGAAGGAGAGAGCGGCACGGGAAAAGAGCTGGTCGCAAGAGAAATACACCGCCACAGCCCAAGGGCCGAGGCCCTCTTCGTCGTGCTCGACTGCGGCGCATACCCGGAGACGCTTCTGGCCGACGAATTGTTGGGCCACGAAAAAGGGGCCTTCACTACCGCGGTGGAAAGCCGACAGGGACTGCTTGAAATCGCCGATCGAGGCACGCTGCTCCTGGACGAAATCGGCGAGATGACGCTCGCCAACCAGGCGGGCCTGCTGAGGATCGTCGAAACAAAGACTTTCCGGCGCCTGGGCGGCTCCAGAGAGGTGTCGGTCAACGTTCGCATATTGGCATCCACTAACCGCAATCTGAGGGAAGCAATCGCCGAGGGCCGCTTCCGCGAAGACCTCTACTACAGGCTCGAAGTGATGCACTACACCGTCCCGCCCCTGAGGGAACGGAAGGAAGATATCCCGTTGCTCGCTCAGCACTTCCTGGCATCGTTGAACAGGGCGAACGGCAGGAATAAGAACTTCGAACCCGAACAACTGAAAAAGGCGATGCGCCACCATTGGCCCGGAAACGTACGCGAGCTGGCCAACCTGATCGAGCGCAGCTTTTTCCTCTCCCCCGAGGACGAACTCCGGCTGGCCGAGTTCGCCAAAATATCGCCCGGGACACATCCGCGCGCGCACGGTCCCGCAATACCCTCGGACGAGCGCACCATGTCCCACATGGAGCGAGAGCATATCCTCAATATACTGGCCAGTGAGAACTGGAACAAAAAAGAAACCGCCAAGGCTCTGGGAATAAGCCGCTCGCGTCTGTACAATCTTCTGAAAAAATACCAAATACCCACATCCCCCGGCAGATAGCCCGCGTTTCCTTCCCTCGACAGTGTGTCCGGATTCTGGACATCTATGTAGAATCCACGCCGCGCCTGTTTGCACTGAAAAATCAGGCGATTCCGGGAATCATACCGAAAATCTCCTGTACACTCGTGTGTTAATTCAATACACAGGCGCAGGCCCCGCGCTACGGGCATGACCATCACAACCTCTTATACAGCAATATCTTAACCCCTATCGCCGAGTACCAAGTGAGTGGGCACGACAATTGCTCTACACCCCAAGTGTTGAGGTTTGCCGGTCAATTCTGAGGTTTTCATGCAGAGCGCGCTCATTTATCGCATAGACCCCGATGCTACGGTCAGGTTGCGAGCCGAAATGGAGGCCCGCGGCTGGACGATCGATATATGCGGAAGAATGCTCGAGATGCTTCGACTTATTGAAGAGCGCGATTACGAGGTCGTCGTGATAAACGCCGACCACATGAACGTGGAGACTTGCACCATGGTTGGGATGATCAGGGAGCTCTCGCGAGAGCCGAGGATTATCCTGAACCTGACCGCGGCTCTCGACGTGCCGCCACCCGCCGACCTGGTGCGGAACAACTCCGTCATTGTAGGGGATCTGACGTGCGAAAAACTGCTGGAAGCGGCAAAAGCAAATAACTGAATCTATGCGGGCATAGCATGGGAAGACCAAATGAAGCGTTGAAATTGCAAGGAGTTTTTCATGGAGCACCAAGGGAGAAGAGAGATGTTTCCACGCCCGGACCATTCAACACCTGAGAAAGAAGCCTCGAAACGAACGCCCTTTTTCCTGTTGCGAAACG
>CBDUSG010000243.1:0-5603 GCA_965369575.1 uncultured bacterium
TCACGCGGGTAGTCCGGCTCGCGTGGCTCGCGCCGGAGATCACCAAAGCCATTCTCGATGGCCGGCAACCGCCGGGTGTCACTGCGGCAAGGTTGCTACGTGAGTCGCGTCACGTACCTGCGGAGTGGTCCGCGCAGCGGCGAAAAATTAGCTTTCAATAAACGCCTGTGCCGATGCTATGGAGGGAATACAGTGCTGCCAACCCAATACGGCGGTGCCGTCATTCATGTGGCTAACTACATTTCAATGCTGCCGGGCCCGACGGTCGTAATCGCCCACGCTTCCTCCCCGGGCGGGATCTCAGGCGGCTTGCGATTCACCGACGAAAACGCGGAGTCCAGCGATCGATCAGGTCCTCCTCGTCGTCGCCGTCGTCCTCCTGGTACGTCTCATCTATAAGTGACGGGCAGGTGAGCACGGTAAGAGTCTTGCCGTAGCCGCCCAGACCGATGACCTCTTCTGTCCCGCGCACCGAGCGACTGCCGCCCAGCCAGTCCATAATATCGATGTCAGCTTCCGCGCGATCCGCACGGGCGATGCGGTCAGGATGGGCGCTGAGTTTCGCTGTGGCGGTGCCGCGCGGAACCGGCAACCCCTTTCTTAACCAGGTGAGCTGCGGCAATGATTTCATGGTGTCGGAAAGGCAGCAGTAATCGATGGTGGCACCCGTGCTTACCACAACAGCAACCGCATCCTCGCTAAGCTCCGCATACCGGATCGCAGTCGCGGTGAGCGATGTGCGGCAGAGGTCAGCTACCGATTCGATATCGGCGAGGCCAGGCTCGTTTTTCCCGAGCGCCCGGCGAAACAGTTTAGCCGGCATGAGCAGACCGGCTGCAAAATTATCGGCTTCCAACTCGTAGGGATCGGTAGAAACGAATCCGGCGTGTGAGGCATGAACGCCGTCCTTGGGCAGCACATGGTCGATGTGTCCATCGAGAAAATAGTGCCCGAGTTCATGGGCGATGCTGAACCTCTGAAAGCCTTCGCTCGGAATATGAGTGGCATAGAGAATTCCGAATACGTCATCGTGGCGAAGCAACATTCCCGATACGCCTTCAGCAACATCGGGCTTGGCTTCAACAACGATGTCGCGGCGCGACGCGATCGCGAAAGGATCGATGGCCAATGAATCTATTCCGAATTCGCGGACAAGGGTTTCGCCCTTCTGCTTCGCCATTTTCAGGCGAAAGACCAGGTTCACGAGTCCTCTCCTTTCCGCTTCGCTTGGCTGCGTTCGGCCAGCATCTTGAGAAAATCCTTGGCCAGCTCGCGGTCCCGGCCCGTGAGCTTACCGACATCCCGGTAAAGCGGGTCGCCTGATTCGGCGAGGCCCGGATCATCGGCACGGCCTAAGAGATAGTCGGCGGTGACTTCCAGCGCGTTGGCGAGCCGGCGCAGGGTGTCGAAGGACGGCCTGCGCGAGCCGGTTTCAAAGTGAGCTATGGAGCTGGGCGGCAGGCCGGCACGCCCGGCAAGATCGCTCTGGCTCCATTCGCGCAGGTTCCGCGCAGCCTTCAGGCGCTCCTGGAAAATTTCGGACGGAGTGAGGTCCTCGGTCATGGCGAATTCGACATATTCATCTTGACGACCTCTCCGAATCGTATTCATACTCGACATATATGCCATGGCGAACTCGCCAATGGCAAGCCCCCAGGGTGAAAATGGATGGCGAGACAGCACGTTGACCACGGTGATATCGCCCGCTTTGCGCAGGAGAGAGTGAACCTGCCGAAGGACAGAGCGGACGAATATCGCGCCCAGGCCCGCCGCCTGCGTGGTAAGCTCGATGACTATCTGGACGAACATCCGGATTTCACGCTTAAGAAGATGCTGCTCTCGGGCAGTTTGGCGAAGGGAACGGCCCTACGTTTGCTCAATGACATCGATGTCGCCTGCTACATCGGCGGAGCCGACGCACCGAGCGACGTCGCGACCCTGCTCGAATATCTCGCCGAACGGCTGCGCAAGGCCTTCCCGAATTTCAGCCCCGATCAGGTCAAGCCGCAGACATACAGCGTGACCGTATCGTTTCGCGGCACCGGCCTCGACGTGGATGTCGTGCCGATTCTTTATGACGGGGACCCGCAATGGTACGGCAACCTCGTCAGTCAGGATGACGGCTCGTTTCTGGAAACAAGCATCCCGCTCCACCTCGAATTCACGCGCAAACGCAAGCAGGCTCAGGAGGTCCACTTCGCCCAGGTCGTCCGGCTGATAAAATTCTGGGTGAGGAATGTGAAGCGCGAGCACGAAGATTTCCGGTTCAAATCGTTCATGGTCGAGATGATTCTCTCGCATCTATGCGATCGGGGACTCGATTTCAGGGATTACCCCGAGGCCCTTCAGCACTTTTTCACCTACGTCGCCCGCAGCAACATGCGGGAGCGCATCGTGTTCGCTGATTACTACAAACCGACGGCGGTCGGATCGTTCTCCGAGCCGGTTCAGATCATCGATCCGGTCAACGCGAAGAACAACGTCAGCTGGCTCTATACCGCTGCACAGGCT
Source organism: uncultured bacterium (assembly GCA_965369575.1). GTDB lineage: Bacteria > Abyssobacteria > SURF-5 > SURF-5 > SURF-5 > CBDUSG01. Next base: position 2,512 of record CBDUSG010000243.1, read on the forward strand.
GACGCGATTGTGGATGCCGCGCTCGATGCCGGCGATGCCATCGATGCGGCGCTCGCGGCTCCGACAAAGCAGGAGACCGTCTACTACTGGCAGAAGGTCTTCGGGTCTTCCTTTCAGGTGTGAGGGCGACAATGAGTTACAGCTACACTATTGCCGAAACGACGACCTTCACCGTCACCCATGCAAAACATATGGCCGCAAAGGTCGCCACCGATCTCAAACGGATGCAGCGGCTTTACGGAAAGCCCGGCGACATCGATATCGCCGACTACGAGGCCGAAGTCATTGAGTTGCTCAAGGGTGGTCATCTCGGAACGGTGACCTATGGGTTTCGCCGTGAAGGGAGCTGGGTGGAGCCGACGCTGAAATACACGGCATGGGACCTCGCAGGCGCGTCAGCGAACGACGATGATCCCGGGCGAATCCGGCCGAGTGCCAACATCGATGGCGCTTCCTTCTATAGCTATCTCACATACAGCGCGGCCTGGGACAATCTCTCCGAGACAGAAAAAGATGCTTTCAAGAAACGCCTGCCGTTTCAGCGGGGCGGCGCGCCTGAACCAGGTGTGAACGGATATCTCAGCGAAGATCGCACGTACTCGTCCGGTGGCCGAGCGCTGTATCGCGCGAGCGTAAGGAGCTATTGATGACAACACGCCCCGCACTCGATGAACTTTTTGAACGGCGTATCACCTACCCGGATTTTGATCCTCAGGAGCGTCTCGCCCGCCTTGTCGGCCTGGACGATCACAAAGCGCGGCTGACGAAAATCCTCGGCCTGCTGATCAATCCAGCCGGTTTGGAAGCTTGGGCGAAAACGCATCACCCCGGTGCGAACGGGATTTTAAATAGCGTGTTGCGGCGACCGCCACTCGTCGTGCTTGCCGGCGATGTCGGATCGGGGAAGTCGGAACTGGCGGAAACGATCGGCGACGCCGTCGCCCGCCAAGAAGGGATCGATATCACGCTGTTTCCCCTCAGCCTCTCAACGCGGGGGCAAGGCCGCGTCGGCGAGATGACGCGGCTCCTGTCCGCGGCGTTCGACTACACGGTCACGGAGGCAAACAAGCTGAAGGCCAATTCCGGCCGCGCGCGTGGCGCCGTCATTTTGCTGGTCGATGAAGCAGACGCCCTCGCGCAGTCGCGGGAGGCAGCCCAGATGCATCATGAGGACCGGGCGGGCGTCAACGCCTTCATCCGCGGCATCGATCGGATCGGCAATGGCCGCTTGCCGGCTGCGGTGATCATGTGCACGAACCGGCTTGGCGCGCTCGATCCCGCCGTGAGGCGGCGTGCAGCCGATATTTTGACCTTCGTGCGGCCCGATGAGGCACAGCGCCATACGGTACTCGGACCGCTCCTCAAGCAGCTCGGCTTCTCACAGGGGCAGATCGGCGCCGTTGTCGCGGCGACCGGCGCCCAGAACGGTCGCGCGTATGGCTTCACATTTTCGGACCTCACGCAGCGCCTGTTGCCGGCTATCGTGCTCGATGCCTACCCCGCGCATGCGGTCAATGCCGTGCAAGCGGTGGAGATGGCGAAAGCCATGATCCCGACCCCGCCTTTTCAGGATGGCGCGTTATGAGCACATGGTCGTTGGCACAGCTATTTGCCGAACTGCACGACGATATCCAGCATCGGCTCGATACCATTCGCAAGAGTTTCGGCCATCCAGTAACAAAAGGGGATGCTAGTGAGCGGGTATGGCTTGAGCTTCTGCAAAAGTATCTGCCCCACCGTTATCAGGCGGCAACGGCCCACGTCGTCGACAGCAAGGGCGCCTTTAGCGAGCAGATCGATGTGCTGGTGTTCGACCGGCAGTACACGCCCTTCATTTTCCAGTATGAGGGTCAGACCATTATCCCCGCCGAAAGCGTGTATGCCGTTTTCGAGGCCAAGCAGACGATCAATGCCGATCATGTCAGTTATGCCCGGAAAAAAGTCACCAGTGTGCGGAGACTGCACCGCACCAGTCTGCCGATCCCGTACGCGAAGGGCACATACCCGGCAAAGCCTCTCATTCCGATCTACGGGGGTCTGCTGACGTTTGAGAGCGACTGGAAACCAGCGCTCGGTAAACCCTTGCTGGACGCTCTCGGCACGGAAGAGGGCGATGACCATCTCGATCTCGGGTGCATTGCCGCGCACGGTTATTTCAATCTCGATCAGCAGGCAGGCCGTTACGAGATTCATAACGGCGGAAAGCCGGCGACCGCTTTCCTGTTCAAGCTGATTTCACAGCTTCAGTTCAGCGGCACCGTGCCAATGATCGACGTTCAAGCGTATGCGCAATGGCTGACGAAATAACGTGCTCAAGCAGTTTTCGGCGTTAACGAAGGCAACCACCAGATCCTACCCGCCGGCAATTAATCAGTACTCCTTCAGCGATCCGTATTTCGTCCAAGTTCGCGCTGTTCCGCTGCCCCGTATTGTCAACACAGGATCGCGCGCGAAGAGGTACTGAAAAACGGCCCTACAGAGACTTTCGCGCGCAGACGCGGCGTGTTCGCGGACAAAACGGTCTCTGCAGGATAACGGCCGGCCGCCGTGGGCTGCCAAGCGACGGAAATATCGAGACTATTCCGGCACGCGCGCTAAGTCAAAAACACACTGTGTATCAATAACTTATGTCTGGCGGAGGGGGTGGGATTCGAACCCACGATACAGCTCAACACCGCATACACGCTTTCCAAGCGTGCGCCTTCAGCCACTCGGCCACCCCTCCAGCGTGCGAAAAGATAAGCACGCCACCGCCCAGGCGCAAGGCGCGGCGGGCCGGCGGCGGCTCACATCCACCTCCTAGAACCGCTCTAGCCCCCCGCCGGGCAAGCTGTTACGCTGGGTGCCCCCGCGACGGCCTCGTACAGATATTTTCGACGATCCTTATTGACCCCCGCGACGGCCGCTATTTTCGGAGCCGGCGATGCGTCGTATCCGTATCGGATTGATTCTCGGCTGGCTGCTGCTTTTGATCGCGCTCGGGGTGCTCGTCTGGGAGTTCCTGGGGCGGAAAGAGGGCGAAGCCTTCAGCCTGCGTCCCGCCGGCCAGTTCTGGTATGCCCTCGATAGCGGAAGCCTGAACCTGACCCAGG
>CBDUSG010000244.1:0-5601 GCA_965369575.1 uncultured bacterium
TTGCTCTGCCGCGTGGCGTGCCGCCCGAGAGCATGGCCACAACTATACTACCTTCAAGATTCCTCAATTTCAAGCGAATCCGTCCGGATGGGGGTGCGCCGCCTTGCTCCGATCGGAAAAACGCGGTATTCGTCGACCGAGCGCGAGTTCTCCGACTTGACCTCTTTGCCGGTATCGAATATAATGTGCCGCGTGCTTTGTGGAGCAAGACCATCAGGGACGGGGGGGTTCGCCCCGCGGCCGTATGGAGGCTTTTTTCGATGGTCGGCCAGAGCACGCAATAGTATCGCTTTACGGAGTAAAAGATGGAAGACCCTGGCAGTAGTAGGCGACATCCTGAGACGAGACTGCCCGTCAGCATAGCGTCACATCCCGGACAAACTCCCGCCACAGCGGTCCCTCCGGCGGACGCGCCACCGGCCCTGCAGGCCTGAGCGCGCGGCTCGCCTCCGACCGACGCGGCGGCGGTCCCCGTCGGAGGTGAGCGATGAAAAATCTCCTCGTACCCGAATTGCGCGAGCTGCTCGCCGACGGCGACGCGGAAAAGATGCGAGAGTTCTGCCAGGCGACGCATCCCGCGATGGTCGCCGATTTCCTCAGCGGGCTGACGACCGACGAGATCCGCAAGTTCCTCCCCTGCACAGAGCCCCACACGCGCGCCGAAATTTTCGGTTACCTCGAAATGGAGCACCAGCTCGAGCTGGCCGCGCAACTGAGCAGGGCCGAGCTCGCCGACATCGTCTCGAACATGTCGCACGACGAGCGCGTCGACTTCATAAAGAGGCTGCCCGAGCCGGAGAGTGCGATCCTGATGCCCGCCATAGCTCAGGCCGAGCGCGAAGACATACGAAAGCTGGCGTCGTACCCCGAGGGCACCGCCGGCGCCGTCATGACCTCCGACTACGCGCACCTTTCGCCCGAACTCAACGCCGCGGAGGCGATCGAGCGGCTTCGGCTCGAGGCGCCCGACACCGAGACGATCTACTACGCCTATGTGCTTGATGACCGGCGGCGCCTCGCCGGTATCGTATCGCTGAAGAACCTGATACTGGCGTCTCCGCGAAAGCTCGTAAAGGACTTGATGTATCCGGACGCCGTTTTTGCGCGTGTCGATGAGGACCAGGAGGAGGTCGCGCGCAAAATCGAGAAGTACGACCTGCTCGCCATCCCGGTCATCAGCGGCGACGGCGCGCTCGTCGGCATCGTCACGCACGACGACGCGTTCGACATCATTCGCGAGGAGCAGACCGAGGACATGGAGAAGTTCATGGGCCTGACCGGCGCGGTCCAGGAGGACGACTACCTCTCGGTCCCCGCGGCCGTCCATTTTCGCAGGCGCGCCGCGTGGATAGTCGCGCTCGCCGCCCTCAGCTTCCTCTCCGGATATATCTTCCAATCGTTCGCCGACACGCTGGGCACAATGCTGATCCTGGCGTTCTTCATGCCGATGCTGGTGGCTACAGGGGGGAACACCGGCTCGCAGGCGGCGACGGTGGTGATTCGCGCGCTTGCGCTCGAGCAGATAGGCGCCGCCGACGTGATCCGCGTTCTGTGGAAAGAGCTGCGAATCAGCATGATGCTGAGCGTGCTCATCGTGGTGGTCGCACTCGTGCGAATATTCCTGCTGTCCTCCGGCGACGAGGCCGCAAGCGGCTTTTCGCCGGTCCAGATCGCGACCGTCGTCGGGATCGCGCTTGGCTTGCAGGTCATATCCTCCACGCTCATCGGCGCCGTGCTGCCGCTTGCCGCCTCGAAGGCAAAGCTCGATCCAGCCGTCGTCGCGAGCCCCGCCCTCACAACCACAGTCGACATCACCGGCCTTCTCATCTATTTCGGCACCGCCAAGCTGCTGCTCGGAATCTGACACCGCCCCCCGTTATTCTTTAAGACACGTAATCGAGAATCGAGGCGCCGCCCCTGCTGATGCATTCGCCCGGGAGTTTTGATATAATTGGATGGGTTTCGCATGACACGAGGGGTCGCGAGCCGTCGTCATTCCGAGCGACGGTGAGCGGCTCGACGGGTCGCCGGTGCACCGGAACTCGGAATGAATCCACACGTTTATCGACGGCATTCATCGACTTGAAGGAGGATTCACGGCAAATGCAAGAGGTAAAAATCTGGGGGCCTTCGACAGAGCTGAGTCCGCGTGTCAAGCGGCTGCGCGACGAATATTTCGACTGGGAGAACCGCGCGTTTCGCAACGAGGTGCTCCCCTATACGACCGGCGCTCCGCACGACATCGTGTATCGGAGGCATGAGGACTACATAGTCCCCGAGGCCCTCATGTTCATGACGGCGGTCGAGGACAGCCTGCTCGCGCTCGCCGAAGAGGTTCCGCCGCCCGAGGGCTTTTGGGACCAGCCGCTCATCGTCAGGCGCGCGCTCTTTTTCGCAGAAGTACTCAGGCGGATTCCGGTCGACATCCTCGAGGGCGAACTCATCGTCGGAGGCCATTTCAATGTGTCGATGTCGAACTGCCTCGACGAGGAGGAGACGGCGGAATACCGCGAGATTGAGAATCGCGAAGCGGAACGAATAGAGAACTTGATCGGGCACGGCGTCAGCAACTGCGCGCCCGTTCCTGCACATATTATCCAGGATTTCCCGAAGGTTCTTCGCGTCGGTTTCGCGGGGATCAAGGAGGAGGCCGAGGAAAGGCTCGAGGCCGAGACCGACGCCGAGCGCAAAGCGTTCTATCACTCCGTAATCATCTGCTGTGACGCCGTGCGCGAATTTGCGGCGCGTTATGCGGATGAGGCGCGGAGGCTCGCGGAAGCCGAGCAGTCATACGAGCGCAGGCAGGAGCTTTTGGAAATCGCCGAGGTCTGCGACCGTGTCCCGCACCATCCACCGCAGGGATTTCACGAGGCGGTGCAGTCGGTGTGGTTCACGCATATGACAGACATGATAGCCGAGAGCTATCCGGGCGCAGGCCTCTCGTACGGCCGGTTCGACCAGTATATTTTCCCGTACTACGAGAGCGACGTCGGCCCGGGCAAGCTGTCGCGCGAGCAGGCGAAGGAAATCCTGCATTGCTTCTGGGTGAAGCATAACTACGCGTATGACCGGTATTACGTGGGCGGAAAGCAGGGGATCAATTCCGGCTTCGGCCAGCTGATCACTCTCGGCGGCTGCGACTCAAGCGGCGAGGACGCCTCGAACGACCTCACGCACCTGATGCTCGACGTCACCGAGGAGATGAACCTGCTCGAACCCAAGCGCTCGATACGGATTCACGCAAAGACGCCGGATAAGCTCATGCGTCGCCTCTGCGAGATGATAGCCAACGCGCAGGGCTCGCCGTTTCTTCTCAATTTCGACAAGATCAGCATCGAAGCTCTCGAAAAAGAAGGCGTCACGCGCGAGGAGGCGATGAACTACGGGATCGTCGGCTGCCTGGAGAACACCTCGCACGGCAACGACCTTTCCGGCACGGTCGACGTGAACGTCAACCTGGCGAAGGCCGTCGAACTCGCTCTCAACGGCGGCAAATGCATGGTCACAGGCGATAAGATCGGCCCCGACACCGGCGATCCGAGCGCTTTTGAAAGCTGCGAAGAGTTCCTCGCGGCGGTCAAGACGCAGTTAAAAGATATTCTGCTTCAGACCATAGACATTTACAACGGATTCGACGCCCTCAGGGCGAAGTTTGTGCCCGTTCCCTACCTTTCGTCCCACATCGGCGGATGCATGGAAAGCGCCAAAGACGTTCGCCGGGGCGGCGCGAAATATAATTTTATCACCATCGAGGGATGCAGCATCTCGACGCTGGCCGATTCAGTGGCGGCGGTGAAGAAGCTTGTTTTCGAGGACGGGCTGGTCTCGATGGCCGAACTCGTGAAGGCGCTCAAGGAGGACTTCGCCGACAACGAGCCGCTGCGGCAGATGCTCATCAACCGCGCGCCCAAATTCGGCAACGACGACGATTATGTCGATTCGATAGGCCGGGAGCTTTCGCGCTACTGGTCGGAGGAAGTGAGCAGGCACGTCTCGCCCGAAACGGGAAGGCGATATACCGCCGGATACCTGTCCTGGAACTACTTCATCGCCTTCGCCGAGCACACGGCGGCGACGCCCGACGGCCGACGCAAGGGAGAGCACCTGTCCAACGCCGTGGCCCCCGTTCAGGGCCGCGACATGCTCGGGCCGACCGCCGCAATCAAGTCGGTCACACGCTACGGATTCGACGTCAACCCGCGCGGCGCCTCGTACACGATCACGCTCAGCCCGTCCGTTTTGGAGGGTGAGGCCCAGCTCGACAGGCTCGCGGCCCTGCTCCGAGCATACGCCGATCTCGGCGGCACGTCGATCCAGATAAATGTAATCGACAAGGCAACCCTCCTGGCGGCGCAGGCCGAGCCGGAGAAATACCAGAACTTGCTGGTGCGCGTAACGGGATACAACGCCTACTTCACGACTATCGGCAGAGCCATCCAGGATGAGATAATCGCGCGGACCGCGCACGGACAACTTTGAGGAGCGCCGAAGCCATGGCAAGCATGCCACAGGTTGTAATGGAAAAATTCGCAGATATGGAAGCGGCCAAGTTCATGGCGACCGTCGATGAGGACGGCGCCCCGAACGTCGCGCCTATATTGTCGATCATGCCGTTCGGCGAGGAAAAGCTCGTGTTCGTCGACATGATGATGAACAAAACGCGCAAGAACCTGCTCGGCAACGGAAAGGTCGCGGCCTCGGTGCTCACCAAAGACGGCGTTTCCTACCAGGTAAAGGGCACTTTCGAGGGATTTCAGACCTCGGGCCCGCTATTCGACATGTTCGCCTCGCACCCTTTGCTTAAGTACAACGCCTACTCGGGACCGCGCGCGGTCGGGCTGATACAGGTGGATTCCGTCTACACAGGATGCCCGCCCCTGCCCGGCAAGGAGATCAAGAGACGGTAAAGGGTCCGGCGCATGTCTCTCATTGGAACGGGAATAGACATAGTCGAGGTCTCGCGGATCGAGCGGTTGCTCTCGCGCCAGGGAGGGAAGTTCCTCGAACGCGTGTACACAAAGGCCGAGGTGAAGTATTGCATGGACAAGGCCTATCCCGCGGTGCATCTCGCCGTGAGATTTGCGGCTAAGGAAGCCGTGGCCAAATCGCTCGGCACCGGTTTTTCCGGAGGAGTCCGGATGCGCGACATCGAGGTCGTTAATAGCGACAAAGGGCCCCCAAAGGTAAAACTCCACGGCATGGCAGCCAAAAAGTACGATGCCCTCGGCGCTGAGGGCATACTGATTTCCCTCAGCCACACGAGCGGACACGCCATAGCGCACGCCGATATTTTTTGACTGGCTGGACAGACAAAATACTTGACAACAGGCAAAATAGCTTATATAATCGCCTGAGCCACCGGTTCACCCTGTACGACTGTCGCTCGTAAAGGTGGCAACTAGTGTCGTGTCAACCGTATATTGTTGTTTTCAGCGAGCCGAGAAGCGGTTAGCTGCAAGGCGCATGAGCGCAGGACTAGCCATAGCTAGTTCGAGCGAATGCAACACAGCAGATGACCGCTTATCGACTCGCCGCGGCGAGCCGCCGCCGACATGAGATGCTGCGCATCTCTTTCCTGACGAAGGGCGACAACCTATTGCT
>CBDUSG010000245.1:0-5597 GCA_965369575.1 uncultured bacterium
CTCGCCCGCCATCGTGTCGGCCCTGACCTGCCCAAACCAGTCGCGGGCCGGATCCTTCGGGCGCGACCTCGACTGGGCCGTCCTTGCGTATGCGACAATTACTGCTTCGTTCATGGCTTCACTCCTTTTCAATCATTGGTTCCTACCAACGCACACCTTTTCGTTCTTGCCGGATGCCCGCTGCTTCGTGTAAACAACGCCGTCTCATTTTCCCCCATTTGCCTACGTCAGCGGGAAAAAGTCCGGCATGTCCTTGCTCACCTTCATTTTCCACTCGGGCGGCCTCTTTTCGAGGAAGGAGCCGATTCCCTCTTTGCAATCGGGCTGGCTTCCCGCCCATGCGAAGTATGCCATATTGATCTCATCGGCCTTCTCGACATCGTTCATCCCGAGGAACTGCCAAAGCATGCGCTTTGTGAGCGCCAGCGAGACCGGCGAGGCATTAATCGCGATCTCTGAGGCCAGCTCGCGGGCGGCGTCCATGAGCTGATCGTCGGGCACGACGCGCGAGACCAGGCCGCACTCGAGCGCTTCCTGCGCGCCGATGATTTTGCCGGTGTACAGGAGTTCGGCCGCCTTGCTCATGCCGATCAGGCGCGACAAGAACCACGGGCTTGCCAGCTCGGGAATCACTCCCCTGCGGACAAACACAAGACCGATGCGCGCGCTCTCTGCTGCGATGCGGATGTCCATGGGAAGTATCATCGTGACACCCACTCCGACGGCAGGCCCGTTGATCGCCACGATCACGGGCTTTTTGAGATCGAGCAGAGTCTTGATGATCGTGCCTGTTGCCGGGCCGACAACTGGGCTATTCGCTTGGCTTTCTCCGCCGTCCCGGCCTCGTTGGGAGCCATCAAACGTGCCCCCGCCGGCCGAGAGGTCCATGCCCGCGCAAAAGCCGCGGCCGGCTCCGGTGATTATGGACACCGCTGCATCGTCATTCTCGTCCACCTTCGTGAGGGCGTCCAATATCTCGCCGGCCATGCGCGGGGTCCAGGCATTGAGCCTGTCGGGCCGGTTCAGGGTGATCGTAGCCACCTTATCCGAAATGTCAAACAAAATCTGTTCGTAGCTCATCGCTTATTCCGTTCCTCCTGAAAAGCGGTCCGGCTCTGTCACGCATCGCGCCTTAACGCGCTAGTCGTCTATGCCCGCGAGCCGCTTGACCATGTCCTTGCGCGCGCTTATGTCGTACTGCGCGGTGATTGCGATCTGCTCCATTATCGGCGAGCCGCCGCCGTGGTAGCTTCCGAACGCGTGGACGCCCGCCGTCGCCGAGCAGAGCAGGTCGCCGACGTAGCGCCAGAGCTGGGCTGCGTTCTCGGCCGAAATATCCGGGTTGCGCATGATGTACTTGTTGAGCAGGTCCTTGGTGTCGGGATTGACGAAATCGCCCTCATACGGGAACGTTGCCGGGATGCCTCCGGCGAGGTCACAGAGCATTTCCTGTTCATGAAACACGGCGTCGCCGGTGAGGAAGCGGCCGACGTTGGCGTAGATCGAATGCGGAATGTAGCTGCCGGGTCCGTACGGCATCTCTCCCATTGTCGGCACAAAGAAGCGTGGGCCTCCGAGTGCGGACGCCGTGAATCCCGCTGCGTAGCCAAGCTCGGTAATCTTGATGAACTCGGCCAGCTTGGTGCGCACGTGCGAGGCCCTCTGAATGCCGTTATATTCGGCGATCAGCGCCGCCGTCCCGAGCAGCAGGTCGCCGATGGCGGGCTTGCAGCCGGAATAGCTGTGGCGATGGAAGAGCGCGAAAAGCAGCGCGCACGCGCCTCCGTGAACGGTCTCGCCGTTGAGGAAGATTCGGTCTTCGGGGATGAACACGTCATCGAAAATCGTGTAGGAATCTGTGGCACCGGCCGTGAAGCCTCTCGGAAAATGTTCTCTCGGCCGCAGGCTGTGGATGCTGACGACCTGCTTGATCCCTTCCCAATCGCCCGGAATCGCAAACGCGATGGCCCAATCTTTTTCCTCCGGCTTGAGCGCCCTGGTGGGCACGACGAGTATCTCGTCGGCGACCGACGCCTCGGAATTGTGAACCTTGCAACCGCGGACGACGACGCCGTCGCTCTTGCGCTCGACCACGCGCAGGTACAAGTCGGGGTCTTCCTGCTCGCTCGGGCGCTTCATGCGATGGCCTTTGACATCGGTCTGCGCGCAGCATCCCACGAGGTCCTCGGTCTGAAAACGCTCGAGCCATTTCTTGAAATTCTCGTGGTAGTCGGTCGCTCCGTCGTTCTCCTTGTCCGCCTCGTAGGAGACTGCGTAGAGCGCGTTGCTACCGTCGATGCCCATACAGCGCTGTATGCATCCGCCCGCTACGCGGCAGAGCACACGCGTCATGTCCTGCTTCTTATGCAGGTCGTCGGTGTCCTGATGGATGTGGCAGAAGCGGCTTATCTTCTTGCCGGTCAGGTGGGAGGTAGCGGTGCACAGCTCTTCGTGCTCCGGATTGTTGGCGTAGTCGAAGGTCAGTCCGATTGTGTTCAGGCAGTCGACCTGCAATTCGTCATCGCGGTCGATCAGGCTGCCGTTGACGTAGATGTTGCGCCGCATTTTGCGCAGACCTTCGATGTATTGTTCTTTGGTTCGCATGGTCATCACTCCTTAGCTTGAGCTTGCGGGGGAACCCGGTCGGCAAGCCCCCTTTTAAAATTGCTCGCGTCATGTCCCGGCCATAGCGGGGTGAAATGCATTCGGCCGCGAGGGGTGCGAAGGACATAATACCACATTGTCGCCGCTCAGGGCAAAGTCCGGTGTATGCACTCTCCGGGATCGCAGACAAGGCTGGAAACCGAGGGATATTAAGACTCGGCCTCGTTGGAATCCTCGCCGGTCTCGGTCTGGCCGTCACTGCCTGATAAATGCCTTTTGAGCCAGGCCGCGGCCTTCGGTCCGTGCTCCTCAAGACTCTCAGGCGCGCAATGGCCGTCGCCTTCGTACACCCATTCTTCCTGCTCGATTCCGCTCTGCGAGATAACATAAAGGTCGTCGATCGGCACGAGCGGGTCCTCGGAACCGTTGATACTGAGGAGCGCGCCCTGCCGCACGGGCTTTCTCAGCAACCCCTGCGTTTTCAACGACATCGGCCCTGCCACAGCGATCATCGTCTTGAAGTCTGCGCCCGGGTCCTCGCCCATTGCATGCGCGATCGTGGCGATCATGACGTCGGGCACTTTCTTGATGTGCTCCGGCGTATACGCCAAGTGGATGGGGCCGCCGATGTTGACCGCGGCCTTGACGTTCGGGTCTATAAGAGCCAGCTTGACCGCGAAAATCCCGGCGAAGCTCTGCAGATACACGCCGATATTGTCGCCGTCGAGGTCGGGTCGGGTCTTCAGGTACTCGACCACGCGGCTGTACACCCTGTCCGAATTCGGTTCGAGCGGCCATTGGCTCTCACCGGTGCCGGGCATGTCAAACGACAGCACCGCCATATCTTCGGCGAGCATCGCGCTCACCTGCCGGTCGACGTCGCTCTTCCATGTGTCCACGCCGCCGGTCATGACAACGACGGGTGGCCTCTCCACGGCGGGAACGCGCAGATAGCCTATGATCTCCTTGTCCTCGTATGGGATGCGCACTACCTCGAGCGGGGGATCGAAGCTTTCCGCGGCCTTAAGATAGCAATCGATGTGCTTGCGATAGGCCTCGGCCTTGGCGGGCGTCGAGACGAATGGAAATCTCGCCACGAAATAGAAAACGGCTGCCTTCGCATATTCCTCGGCCGCCGTGGCGGCGTCGCCCGCCAGCTCGGCCTCGGAGGCGGCGAGTTCGTGTTTTGCGGCCGGCAGACTGATCTCGAATACCCATGAGCCGGGACCCGAGCCGAGCGGGTCGTGGACGCGCCTGAGCGCGGCGTCCAGCTCTTCCTCATTCGCCCCGGCCGCGACCCAGCCGCCAAAGCGCTCCTCGACGAACGGGCGCATGCCGGTAATACGCAGGATCAGAGACTGCCGATAGATGACCGCGAGCACAATCAGCGCGACCGCGATCAGAACCGGCAGCCAGCGAAGCTTTTTCATATTTTCTCTCCTCCCCTCAACATTTCCGCGGCCAGTCGGACCGCGAACGGTTCGCCGGTTGGCTACTTGAAAGGACGCTCCCGCCACCATGGATAGAAATCGGGCATGTCCTTGCTGGGCCTCATTGTGAATTTTGCCGGACGTTTTTCGAGGAACGAGGTCACGCCTTCGTAGCTGTCGGGCGACTTGCCCATGTAGTAGATGCATTTCGAGTCGATCTTGTGGGCCTCCATCGGATGGTCGGCGCCGAGCATTTTCCACATCATCTGTCGCGCAAGCGCGACGGAGACGGCCGAGGTGTTGTCTGCGATTTCGCGGGCAAGCTCGCGGGCCGCCGGCAGAAGGTCGTCCGGCGCGAGCACGCGGCTGACGAGTCCGCCCTCGAGGGCCTCCTGTGCCGAGAACACCCTGCCGGTCATCACCCACTCGAGCGCGCGGCCGATACCTACGACCCTCGGCAGGAACCATCCGCTGCAGGCCTCGGGCGTGATGCCGCGGCGGGCAAAGACAAAGCCCATCTTCGCCGACTCGGACGCGATGCGGACGTCCATAGGAAGCGTCATCGTGGCGCCGATGCCGACGGCGGGGCCGTTTATCGCGGCGATGATGGGTTTTTTCGACTCGAATATTCTCAAGGTCACGAGTCCGCCTCCGTCGCGATGCTCATCGATCGTAACTTCGCGGCGCTGCCCGCTGTCGAACGTGTCGCCGCCGCTGCTCAGGTCTGCCCCCGCGCAAAAGCCTCTTCCCGCGCCAGTGACGATGACCGCGCGCACGCTGTCGTCCTCGTCGGCCCGGTCGAACGCCTCGATTAGCTCTTTTTGCATCACACCGGTGAATGCGTTGAGCTTTTTCGGACGGTTCAGGGTGATCGTGAGAATCTCGTCCGCTATCTCATATTTGATCTGTTCGAAACTCATCCCTGTGTCCTCCTGCAAATGGTGAAAGGTTCACACCAAAGTCATACGGAAATATACCCCGTCGAAAAGCGGCCGATTCATTTCGACGCATCGTCTCAGGTGGATAAAAGTATATTTTATCGGATGTCTTGCTTTCAAGCGCGGCGGCTCGCGGCGTCGAATTCGGGCTGCGGGAGCGCTCGGGCGCGTACTCTCGGGTGTGCGCCGAATATCCGGCTAGCCGTCCGTCTGCGGCGGTCCCGGCGGGACCGCGAGAAAGCTCAGCAGCGCGGAAACCGCATACGTGATCGCGAACACCACGAATGCCGGCGCATAGCTTTTAGTCGAGTCGAACACGAACCCGGCGAAGGGCGGGCCGGCCGATGCGCCGATAGTTGTCGTGACATATATCATTCCAAGGATGACGCCGAACGATTTCATGCCGAAACATTCGGCAATGATCAACGGCTCGAGCGCGATCACGCCACCCATCGCGAATCCCCACACGAGCACGAACCAGAGCGGGGAGCCCAACGCGCTCGTGTAGAGCAGCACGATCGTCCCAAGCGCCTGAAGCGCGAACGACAGCACCATGGCGTAGCGCGCAGGTTAGCGGTCGGCCATCGCGCCGAAAAACAGCTTGCCCAGGATGCCCAGCATCGCG
>CBDUSG010000246.1:0-5586 GCA_965369575.1 uncultured bacterium
AGAGGTAAAAGTCTACGTCAAGGGGCCGGGCGCCGGGCGCGACTCGGCCATCCGTTCGCTTCAGGCGGCGGGCCTGCAGGTGAACATGATAAAAGACGTCACCCCCATTCCGCACAACGGATGCCGCCCGCCGAAGCGGCGCCGGGTGTGACGGGGGCGCGAGGAGAAACACATATGGCTCGCTACACAGGTTCTTCGTGCAAGCTCTGCAGGCGCGAGGGCGTTGAATTGTTCCTCAAGGGCGAGAGGTGTCTTTCGTCCAAATGCGGCGTTAAAAAGAGAAACTATCCCCCGGGAATGCACGGCCGGCGGAGGATGAAGCATTCCGACTACGGCGATCAGCTTCGTGAGAAGCAGAAAATGAAGCGCATGTACGGAATGATGGAGCGGCAATTCCGCAACTATTTCGTAGTTGCCGCCCGGAGCCCGATGGTCACGGGAGAAAAACTCATCCAGCTGCTGGAGGGCCGCCTGGACAACGTCGTCTATCGCATGGGATTCGCCTCGTCTCGCGCCCAGGCCCGGCATTTCGTGTCGCACGCGCACGTGAGGGTCAACGGCAAGAAAGTCAACCTGCCATCGTACCAGGTAAAGCCGGGAGACGAGATTTCGATCAGGGAAAAGAGCCGGCAGATGCATATAATACACGTGAACCTCGACGCCCAGATGCAGCGCGGCCTGCCGCCGTGGGTCGAGGTGGACCTGGAGAAATTGACGGCCAAGCTGACTCGCCTGCCCACAGGCGAAGAGGCGGCTATACCGGTTCAGGAAAAGCTTGTCATCGAGCTCTATTCCCGTTAAAGCCGATACTTTTACTTCTTGGGGGCTCAGACGCCTATGAACAGAATTCTCGAAATGCCCAAATGGGAAAAAGACGAAAATGTCTCGACCGAGGCCTACGCAAGGTTCGTAATCGAACCGCTGGAGCGGGGTTTCGGCGCCACTGTCGGCAACTCGCTCAGGCGCGTGCTGCTGTCCTCGCTCGAGGGTGACGCCATCACCTCCGTCCGCATCGAGGGGGTCCAGCATGAGTTCGGGGCCATCCCCGGCGTCGTCGAGGACGTCTCAGAAGTGGTGCTCAACCTGAAGTCGGTCAGGCTCAGGCTGCATGGCACGAAAGAGACAAAGACCATTCGGATAAAGGTCTCAGGAAAGAAGACCATTGCCGCCGATGCGCTTGCCCCGGACGACGAGATCGAAATCCTCAACCCCGAACAGCATCTGCTCACGTCGAACCAGGGCGCCAAGGTAAAAATGGAAATCGAAATCGGTCGCGGCAGGGGCTACGTATCCGCCGAGCAGAACAAGCACGAGGACCAGCCCATCGGCACCATCTGCCTCGACTCGATTTTCTCGCCCGTCGAAAAAGTGAACTTCGTCGTCGAAGACGCGCGCGTCGGCCAGACGACCGATTATAACCGTCTGTTACTCGAAATCTGGACCAACGGAGGGATCCTTCCCGAGGATGCCCTCGCGTCCGCCGCAAAGATTCTGATACGGCATTTCAACATATTCGTCAAGGCCGAGGCCGACGAAGATTACGCCAAGACCGCCCGCACCGAAGAGATGGAGGAAGTTCGCAAGTATTTGGACAAGACCGTCAACGAACTCGAACTTTCCGTAAGGGCCGCCAACTGCCTGAGGGCCGCCGATATCGTCCAGATCGCCGACCTCGTGCAAAAGACCGAGCCCGAGATGCTCAAGTATCGCAACTTCGGCAAGAAATCGCTCGAAGAAATCAAGCACGTCCTCCAGGGCATGGGACTGGATTTCGGCATGGATCTGAGCGATTATCAGATCGACGGATAGAAACAGAGAAGACGAGACCCGGCCTGCGGCCTCGGAGCCTGCCGAAGGCGTTGCGGGCATGCGCCGCCGCTGACATAGACAGGAAAGCTGAGAAACAATGAGACACAGAAAGAAAAGAGGAAAGCTCGGCCGCACCAGCTCTCACAGGCAGGCGCTGCTGTCCAATTTGGCCGTGGCCTTCATAACCCACGGCCGCATAACGACTACGCTGTCGAAGACGAGGGCGCTGAGGCCGGTTGTCGAAAAGCTCATCACGCTCGGCAAGAGGCAGGACATACACGCCCGCCGTCAGGCTGCCGCGATATTAAGGGACAACGACGCCGTCAAGAAGCTGTTTTCCGAGGTCAGCCCCAAATTCGACGGCCGCAACGGAGGATATACCCGCATAATGCGCCTCGGCCCGCGCGCCGGTGACGCTGCGCCGATGGCCATCATCGAGCTCGTATCCTGAATCCCGCCTGCTCTCAAGATATTTCACGCCCCGCCGGTGCGGGGCTTTTTCCTGCCCGGAGCGCGACCGTGATGTAGAAAAGTTCTTTACGCTCTTCGTTGGTATCTCAATCGGAGGCTCCCCGCTCTTCGTCACGATTGAAGAGAAGCGGCCAAAAAAGACACGATGACCGATCGCGCCCTTTCAAGCCGGGAAAGCGTGCAAACCCGATCCGTGAAGATGCCGATCCCCTCGCCGCCGTTGCGACCGATGATCGGCAAACTCATGAAAAAGCCGGAGAAAGATCAGAGTACCGATAAGACAACTCGATCATCTCGCGGATATACATCCCTCCGGTCAGCATTGAAAACACTGCCTGACACATGATCGGCCCACGCGCAGTGCGATCCTCCTTGAAGCTTCTCTTTTCTTGAATCCACCCTTGCAGGGTACTGATTCCCGGGTCCTGCCGGCCTCGCCGGCTGAAGAATATTCGCCGTTTCCTGGCAAGGTCGACTTCTTCCGTTCCTGCTCTTCTCAAGAATTGGCGCGGACCGGATACCATTTGGGAATCGATCCTCGATAGTGTATACTTTCGGAGAAAAGCATCGTCCGGGAATCCGGCGGGAGGGACTCCGCCGGGAGCGGCTCCGATCTGATGCGAATTGGTCCGTTGACCGGTGAGGCGAGGCCGCATAATATAGTTGGAAGGAGAACACGTATGGCATTGACAAACGAGGAGAGACAGACATTATATGCCCAGGCCAGGCAGTTGAGAAAAGATGTCATCGATGTGACCAGTTGGGCCGGGGGAGCCCATCTTGGCGGCGGGCTGAGCGTCATCGACATTTTGACGATTCTTTATTTCAAATATCTGAAGATAGATATAGAACGGCCGGACTGGGAAGAGAGGGACCGTCTTATCCTGAGCAAAGGCCATGCTGCCGTGGCATACGTGCCGGTGTTGGCGAGGCGCGGGTTTTTCGATTTCGAGGAGTTGAAAACCTTTAATAAGTTCAAGAGTCCCTTCGGGATGCACCCCGATTCGAAAAGAGTGCGTGGATGCGACGCCTCCACCGGCTCTCTCGGGCATGGCCTGTCCATGGCCGTGGGAATGGCTCTTGGCGCCCGAGTGCTCGGTAAAGACCTGAAGATATACTGCATCCTGGGCGACGGCGAATGCAATGAAGGGAGCGTCTGGGAGGCACTGATGGCGGCCGCTCAATACAATCTGACCAACCTGGTTCCCATAATCGATCGTAACGGCCTGATGATCGACGGGCCCACCGAAAAAGTGATGGGCGTCGAGCCTCTGGCAGATAAGCTTCAGGCTTTCGGGATGGAAGTCGTCAAGGTAGACGGGCACGACATGGACGCGCTCTCCGAAGGAATAGACAAGGCCCTTGCCGCCAACGATAAGCCGGTAGCCATCCTGGCCGACACGGTAAAAGGAAAAGGTGTCGACTTCATGGAAAATCAGGTTCCCTGGCATTACGGATCGATGGATGCGGAACTCAAAGAAAAGGCGCACGCATCGATAGAAAAGATGTACGAGGCGCTGTTAAAAGGAGCACAGGTATGAGCGATGGAACCGGAACAACCTGGACATGCTATGACGCCGCCACAATGGCGGCGCGCGAGATTTATGGCCGGGTGCTGGCGGAGATGAGCAAAGCCGACGACCGGATAGTGGGCCTGTCGGCCGACCTGGCCAAATCCACGGCCATCGCCATATTCGAGAAGGAGCATCCGGGCCGCTTCTTCAACGTGGGCATAGCCGAACAGAACCTGATGGGCGTGGCGGCGGGAATGGCCAAGATGGGCTTGATCCCGTTTGCCAGCACGTTTGCGACCTTTGCAAGCATGAGGGCGGCCGAGCAGGTGCGCACCGACATATGTTACCAGAACCTGCCCGTGAAGATCATCGCCACTCACGGAGGGATAAGCTTCGGCGCGGCCGGCACGACACATCACTGTACGGAAGATATCGCCATCATGCGAAGCTTCGCCAACATGACCGTTATCCTGCCCGCCGACGGAACCGAAACGGCCAACGCGGTAAGGGCCTGCGTAGATTTGCCGGGGCCCGTCTATATCCGTATCGGGCGCGGATTCGAGCCGCCTTTCTACGAGACCGATGATTACGGCTTCGAGATCGGGAAAGCCCATATGGTGCGTGAGGGAACCGACCTGGCAATCATCACGTGCGGCATAGGAGTCCTCCAGGCCGCCGAAGCCGCCCGAATGCTGCATGAGGCGGATGGGCTTTCGGTCAGGGTCATCAATATGCATACCATCAAGCCCATCGATACCGAAACGATCATGAAGGCCGTAACCGACACACGCAGGATCATCACCATAGAAGAGCACAACACCCTCGGCGGCCTCGGCAGCGCCGTCGCCGACGTCATCGCCGAGAGCGGCAAGGGCTGCGCATTCCGGAAATTGGGGCTGCAGGACATCTACAGCGAGGTCGGATATCCCGAAGACCTCTATGCCTACTACAAGCTGGATGCGAACGGGATCGTGGAAACCATCCGAGAGGTCATGAAGATCGAATTCGAGGAAGACGAAGAGTGGGAAGACGAGGTATAAGATGGCGGCATCCGAAAAAGATATATTGACGGCCAGGCTCTTCTTCAGAGCGGCCTTCCCGGTAATGAAGGTTCCCCTGAACGATGATCCCAAGATGAAAAAGGCGTTCGAAAACGAGAGGGCCAACGTCCAGTTCTCCGCCGACAACGGGGATGAGAAGATAGGGTGTTACCTGACCTTTGACAACGGAGACTTTACAGTCACCGAAGGATTCTGCGACGATCCGCAAATCACGATGCACTTTTCTTCCGTCGCAAAGATGAATGTGATGCTCACGGGCGGGACCGTTCTGCCGAAGATTAAAGGACTAAGACATATCAGGCTGCTCATCAAATTTCTGAAATTGATGATGAGCCTCAAGCTGATGATGCCGACCGCCAACCCGAAAGACCCGCACAAGCGATACCTCAAGGTGAAGATGTCTCTTTACATGGTCAGCACGGCATTGAGCGTCCTTAACAAGCTGGGCGACAGCGCAATGAAAGAGTGGACCGGCAAACAGCCCGACAGAGTCTACCAATTCACGGTCGAGCCATACGACGAAGAATCCGGGATCGCCGTCTATCTGCGCGTGAAAGCCGGAAAAACAAAGGCCGGGCGCGGAATCTACACCCGGCGCAGGCCCTTCGTTCATTTCCGCTTCAACGAAGTAGACGGCGCTCTGAAGGTATTGCTCAAGGAAGTCGAATTTGTGGAAGCGGTCGAAAAGAATTGTGTATCCATCGACGGCTCGCCCGAGTACGCAGCGCAAC
>CBDUSG010000247.1:0-5574 GCA_965369575.1 uncultured bacterium
GATGCCGCTCGTGACGTTGGGGCCGTTCTTATCGAAGGGTATCGTATTCATATTGACGGTGATGCCGGCGCGATCCAGAATTTCGGCCGTTTCCTTCCCCGTCAGGCCCCTCGTTGTCATGTCGATGAGCATCAGATGCGTGTCCGTGCCGCCGGTGACAAGCCGGAAACCGCGCTCGGTCAACTCGTCGGCGAGCCGCGCGGCGTTGCGCACTATGCGGCGCTGGTAGTCGGCGAATTCCTCCGTCGTCGCCTCTTTCATGCACACGGCCTTCGCGGCTATGATATGCATCATCGGGCCGCCCTGTATGCCGGGGAACACCATCTTGTCTATTTTCTGAGCGTATTCCTTCTTGCACAGTATCATGCCGCCCCTCGGTCCGCGCAGGGTCTTGTGCGTGGTCACGGTCACGAAATCGGCGTGAGGGAAAGGGCTGGGATGCACGCCGCCCGCTATGAGGCCCGCCGTATGCGCGATGTCGGCCATCAGATACGCGCCGACCTCGGCGGCGATGGCGGCGAAAGCGGCGAAATCTATCGAACGCGGATATGCGCTCGCGCCGACGATGATCAGCCTGGGCTTGCGCGCGAGCGCCAGCTTGCGCACTTCCTCGAGATCGATCAGCTCGGTCTTCGGGTCAACGCCGTAATGGAACATATCGAAGAAGCGCCCTGAAAAGCTCACGGGCGAGCCGTGTGTCAGATGCCCGCCATGTGTTAGCTCCATGCCCATGACCGAGTCGCCCGGCTGCAGCACGCTGAAATAGACTGCCATGTTCGCCTGCGAGCCCGAGTGCGGCTGCACGTTTGCGTGTTCGGCGCCAAACAGCTCTTTTGCGCGATCGATGGCGAGCTGCTCGACGATGTCCACGTTTTCGCATCCGCGATAGTAGCGGCGTCCCGGATAACCCTCGGCATATTTGTTGGTCATCACGCAGCCCTGCGCTTCGAGCACGGCGGCCGTCGTGAAGTTCTCCGAGGGGATCAGTTGCAGCCGGCTCCGCTGCCGCTCATGCTCGCGCTCGATGGCGCCGGCCACCTCGGGATCGGCTTTTTGAAGGACGTCCGATACCTGATTTACCACTGCCAAATCCCCACTTCCTTTCTGTTTTATCCTCACTCGAGACCGTCTATTTTTCGTATTCGCCTGATATGTCGCCCGCCGTCGAACGGGGTCTCCATCCACACTCTGAGTATGTTTTTCGCCATGTCGCTCTCGATCAACCGCGCGCCGAGCACGAGCACGTTGGCATCGTTGTGGGCCCTGGACATCCTTGCCATTTCGGTGTTCACGCAGAGCGCCGCCCGGATTCCCTTGTACCGATTCGCCGTGTAGCTCATCCCGAGGCCGGTTCCGCATACGAGCACGCCGCGCTCGCACACGCCGTCAAGCACGACCTCGCACAGCTTTCTGGCATAATCGGGATAATCGCAAGATTCCTCATTATAGCAGCCGAAATCCTCGATCGCATGGCCCTCACTCTCGAGCAGGACCTTGATCTCCTCTTTGAGGCCGAATCCGGCGTGGTCCGATCCCACGGCGAGCTTCATTTTCATTTCTTTCAGGCTTCTCCCCTGCCGGTTTGGGCCTTTTTCGCCTCGGCCAGCGCGGTCAGAATCTTTTCGGCGGGGACTGCGCCCTCTCTTAATATTACTACTTTTCCCATCGAAACATCCACTATTGTTGACGGCAGGCTCTGTGGGCTTGGTCCGCCGTCGACGACGGCCTCTATTTCGCCCCTGAAATATTCCATCGCCTGCCGGGCGCTGCGAGCCGGCGACATGCCCTCGGGATTGGCGCTGGTGGCGGCCAGCAGCCCGCCGAGCGCCTCGGCGATGGAGCGGGCTATGCCGCTCTCGGGCATCCTCAGGCAGATGGTTCGCCTCTGATTCAGCAGATGGGCGGGAAGACGGCCCGTCGCATCCACTACCAGCGAGACCGGTCCCGGCCAGAATCTCTCGGCTAGGGCCTCGGCGGTGAAGGCGAGCTTGACGCCCCACTGCCTCAGCCGATCGGCCCTGTCGATGACATACGGAAACGGCTTCGAGCCGTCTCTGCCCTTGAGAACGGCTATCCTCCGCATGGCCTCGGGATCGAACGGGTCGCCGCCCAGGGCGTAAAGGGTATCGGTCGGATAGGCTACCGTTTTGCCTTCCTTGAGCAGCGATGCGATCTCGCTTATGAGATCGGCCTCCGGATTGCTCGGGTCGAGTTTGAATATTTTCATGCCGTTTTGA
This sequence comes from uncultured bacterium, assembly GCA_965369575.1. GTDB lineage: Bacteria > Abyssobacteria > SURF-5 > SURF-5 > SURF-5 > CBDUSG01. The sequence continues at coordinate 2,238 of CBDUSG010000247.1, forward strand.
GCCTCAAGCCACAATTCTTTCCAATATGCCCCGCGCCTCGGCAAGCGCGCGCGCGCGATGGCTGATTCGGTTCTTTACTTCCGCGCCCAGGCGCGCGAATGTTGCGCCATAGCCCTCGGGGATGAATACCGGATCGTACCCGAAACCCGATGTTCCGCTCGCGCGGTGCGAGATACGGCCCTCGCACCTGCCGGAGGCCGTCCACATTTTCTTCCCGTCGGTTATGACGACGACGGATACAAATCGCGCCGTACGCCGTGGGGCCTTTACGCCGCGCATCAGGCGGAGCAGCTTATTCACGTTGTCGGCGTCGGTGCTTGCGGCCCCCGCGAATCTCGCCGACAGATACCCCGGCGCGCCGTCCAGGCAGTCGACCTGCAGCCCTGAGTCCTCGGCGAAAGTCAGGAGCCCGGTTTGCTCGTGATATGTCTTCGCCTTTATGCGCGCGTTGGCGGCAAACGTTTTGCCGGTTTCACGGGCGGGAACGATGTTATCGAATTCCGCGAGGGCGACGATTTCGAGCTGAAGCCCGCCAAGTATCGCTGCTATCTCGCGGACCTTTCCGGGGTTGCCGGTCGCGAGCAGCAGCTTCAAGGCGCCGCGCCTTTCAGCCCGAGCGCCGCCGTCTGCAGCTCAATCAACCGGCGAATTCCGCCCGCCGCAAGATCGAGCATTTCGTCGAGGTTTTCTCTGGCGAATGGAGCGCGCTCGGCCGTGCCCTGAACCTCTATCAGCCTGCCGTCGCGCGTCATGATGACGTTGAGATCGACTTCGGCCGTCGAGTCTTCCTCGTAGGACAGGTCGAGCATCGCCGCGCCGCCGATGATGCCCACGCTCGTGGCGGCCACGAAATCTTTAATAGGCATCGAGTCGATCGCGTTCGATTCGATCAGGCCGGAAAACGCGTCGTGCAGCGCGACGAGCGCTCCCGTTATGGAGGCGGTACGCGTGCCGCCGTCCGCCTGCACGACGTCGCAGTCGACACGTATCGTGCGTGCGCCGACGGCTGAAAGGTCGACCGCGGCGCGCAGCGTTCTGCCGATTAGCCTCTGAATCTCGGAGGAGCGTCCCGAGCCGCCGCGCGTCATGCGGGAGTCGGTCGAGCGCGGGAGCATCGAATACTCGGCCGTCACCCACCCTTTTCCCAAGCCGTTCAGGAAGTCCGGCACGCCGTTTTCGACCGAGGCGTTGCAGATTACGCGGGTGTCCCCTATCTCGATCAGGACCGAGCCCTCCGCGTATTTCGTGTATTCCCTGCGGATGACGACGTGGCGAAGCTCGTCTCGCCGGCGGCCGTCGGTCCTGATAATTTCCGCCTTATTGTTCGATCGGCGCATTCTCGGGCACTGTCTCTTTCTCGCTCTCGGGAACAACGATCAGCGGGCCCATGGGAATCAGGTCGGACGGCTTCGGCCTGTCCTGTTCCGCCGATTCATTCGAATCTGACTCGTCCGTTTTCGCGATATTGATATTCTGTTCGAGCGATTTAAAGATGTCGTATCCCTGCAGCAGCTCGATCGCGCGCTGCAACTGATCGTCGACTATCGACTCGTCCTCATCCTCCTCATCCGCCCCCATGCCTGCACGACTGAGGAGTTGATGAAACTTTTCATCGTCCACTTTCACCTCGATGTCGGGTTCGATACCGACGCCGCTGATGGAATGCCCCTCGGGTGTCAGGTACTTGGCCGTGGTCAGCCGAAGGGCCGAGCCGTCGGATAGCGGGATTATGCTCTGAACCGAGCCCTTGCCGAAGGTTTTCTCGCCGAGAACCACGGCGCGGCGCCAGTCCATGAGCGCCCCGGCGACAATCTCGGATGCGCTTGCGCTTCCGCGGTTGACGAGCACGACGACAGGCGCATCGGGATCGATAATGGGGTCGCGCCGGGAGCTGAACCTCATGTCCTGATCCGAGTTGCGCGACTCCGTGTATACGATCAGCCTGCCCTTCTTGAGAAATTTGTCGGAGACCTCGGCGGCCACATTGAGCAGGCCTCCGGGATTGTTGCGCAGGTCGAGCACAAATGAGCGCGCCCCTTCCTCCTGCAGTTCTTTCAGCTTTTTCTCGAGATCTTTGGCGGTGCGCTCACTGAACTCGACCAGGCGAACGTAACCGATTTCGCCGTCTTCCATCCGCGACACGACGCTCGGAATATTAATCTCGTCGCGCGTCAGAGTGAACTCCAATTCTTCCGCGCCCTTTTCCTCGTGGTCTTCGTGTAGCCTTAAGATTGTGATGGTGACCTTCGAACCCTTCGGGCCGCGCAGCTTCCTGACCGCTTCCTCGAGCACGAGCCCGTACGAGCTTTCGCCGTCGATCTTGATGATCTTGTCACCTGTGATCACTCCGGCTCGGGCCGCCGGCGTGCCATCAATCGGAGACACGACGGTCAACACCTTGTTGTCATCCAGTCCGATGACAATCCCGAGACCCCCGAAGTGGCCTTCGGTCTCGACCTTGAGATTCCTGTAAATGTCCGGCGGCATGAACTGGCTGTGGGGATCAAGCTGGTCCATCAAGCCGCGCAGCGCGCCGGACACCAGTTTTTCGGAGGAGACTTCCTCGACGTACTCGTTTTGAACGATGCTGAACGCATCGGAGAAAACCTCGAGGCTCTCATATGTCGAGCCCGCCTGGGCCGCGACGCGCCCGGACAGGCTGTGGCCTATGACAAGGCCAAGCACGAGTACCGAGTACAAAATGAAGCGGAACTTATCTGGATTGCGTTGCATCTATATTCCTCCTTTGAAGCCACAGCGCCGGATCGACCGGCTTCCCTTTTTCCCGTATTTCAAAGTACAGGTACGGCCCCTTGAGCGATCCCGTTTCGCCGACAACCGCGATCGGCAGGCCCGCCCTGACAAGGTCGCCCTTTTTTACCAGTATATCCGAGCAATGGGCATAAACGCTATTGTAGCCACCGCCGTGGTCGAGGATGATGAGCTTGCCGTATCCCCTGAACCAGTCGCTATATGCGACTGAGGCGTCGTGCACCGCCCTTATCTCGGCGCCAAAGGGCGCTGCGATGTCGAGCCCGCGATGGCGCGTGTACGTCGGTGAGTTCGGATTCCTGATTCGGCCGAAAGATACCGTGATTTCGCCGTCGACGGGTCGCGGCAACAGGCCCTTCATGTCGCGAAACGGGACGGACCCGATGAACACGGTGGTTTCCTGCTCTTGCCGGGTCTCCATCATCTTCTGAAGCCTGACGGCTGATCCTTCGAGGTCTTTTATCACGGCGGCATACATGTTCTTTTGCTCTTGCAACCGAGCCAGCAGGACCCGGCGCTCTTCCCTTTTTTCCATCGACCGCTCCGCCTGCAATCTAACGGTCTC
>CBDUSG010000248.1:0-5568 GCA_965369575.1 uncultured bacterium
TTTCTCGAGAGCGGCGACCTTGATCTTCAGTTGATCAAGCTCCGTCATCCCACCATGGCCGTTCCTGCCGTTTTTCGTATTCGGCGACATCCAACTGCTCCATGCGCGCGGCTTCGTAGTCGTGCCAATCATCCTCGCCGCGTTTGGGAATGTGGACAGGTTCTTGATACATGAAATGCTTGGCATCGCGCCAGCCATAAAGACTGGCATCGGAATCATGGTTGTCGAAACGGGGATCTTCGATTCGGCGAAGTTCGTCAGCCCACTGGAGTTTCGCCCACTCTTCGATGATCGGATCTCCGGGCTTGACCTTTATATGGCCGGCATGGAGATCGTCGTTCATCGCCTCGATATAGGCTGGCTTGTTCTTCTTCTCGGCAGCAATGAACGAAAGGCCATGCCTCTCAGTCAGTTCCGCGACGATCTGTTTCCCAAGGGCTCCAGCATCGGCGACCTTTCGAATGAAATGGTATCGGTCGTCCCATTTTTTTGTGATGGCGGCGATCTCGCTGATCGTCATTTGGTTTTGCTTAAACGATTCTCCGAAATAGCATTCCCGATGTTTTGGAGAGAACGTGATCACCCGAAAGGATGTATCGTCTTCATATCCCAAGTCCAGGGCCAGAATGTGAAACCATTCTATGTGGGAAGGAAGTTCCGTGTAGTTATTTCGTCCATCGGTGAAGAAACGGTAGACGAGGGTTGAATCCTCACGCACCCACTCGCCCAGATATTCCCGCCGAAATCGGGGGTGATCGCGGCTCCAGCCGTTCATCTTCAACACCCAATCGTGAAAACCCTGGGGGTTCTTCATTATCGGATTGTCGAGAACTGTCAGGTGGTGGGCACTCCAGGCGGTATTTCTGAGCCCGTCCTGCCGAGAGGCTTCGTAGAACAGGCCGGCCAGGATGCGACCGGGAGTGCCGGCCAGGACAAGGGCGCCATCGAGGTCCATCAGCGTCGGCTGGAGGACGCTCTGAATCAGTTCCTCGAGATGCGCTTTGAATGCTCCGGCCTCGTCGATCACGACTTTCTTGAATTTGAAGCCACGCCAGTATTCGATGTCTTCCCGGGTTTCCGCGCCTCCGAGCATGATGCGCGACCCATTCGAATTCGTCGCCACCATGGAGGCGTTGTGGAATTTCATGTGCAGTTTGTGCCGCTCGGCCGCTCCCTTCAGCCCATCCGGGCCTTCCCACATGATCAGCCTGGCTTGTTTGGCGGTTGGATTCAGATAGAGGCAATCCCACCCTGAATGTTGACCCGCGGTGTGATGAAGCATGTCGCCTACCACGAAAGTCTTCCCAGAGCGGCGATCGCCAAGGACAGAAATTGCGCGAGATTCATCTTCGGCCACCGCTCGTTGCTTTGCCTGCAGTTCGGCCAAAATACTCGAATCATCGCCGAACTGCGAGGAAAGAAGATCAGTCCGGCGTTTATGCTCCGCGAGGTATATGTCGGCCCGCTCATCGGTCATCGGTTCGGGCTGACGAGCCATAACTCCTACGCTGGCACGAAGGATTGGACGTTCGAAAGAGGCACACAGTTGGTTTCATACTTCTCTTCTTTGAGATTCCAACGACGCACCCACAATACGCCGCGGTCGACCCACATTTCAAGGTTGGAATATCCGCCAGGCATGGGATTGGTGATGCGCAGAAAGGTTTCGGCCCGGTTGAAGACCTGGGCGTTATCCATGAACTTCACAGCGGCGACCAGGATTTGGGCACTGGGCGCAGGTTGAACCACCACCATCGGATTTTCTTCCTCGGCCTGTTTCTGTGCAGCGGTCTTCGGCTTTCGCCCTGGCTTCCTGCCCGGTTTCCGGCCCGGCTTCCCCCCAGGGCGGCGCCCGCTGCGGGAGACTTCCTGGTCCCAGGCTGGAGCGGCCTCTGTCGGCGGCGTATCTTCCGGGCCTCTATAACTGCCGGATTCGGTCGGAATACTTCCTTCTGGCACGGAACTCGGAGCCGTGAACGCCTCTGCGGGCGGGCCTCCCTCACCGGTTGACAAATCATCGACATTTTCGGATTCGGTGGCATCGGCAGGCGGGCCACCGCCCTCGAGAGGGGTTCCCCCGCCTTCAGACTCTCCAGAGAACGGAATCGACGCCTCCCCAGGCTCGAGCGGCGTCAAATCATCGGTTTGGGCTTCTCCGAACCGACTTTCTTCCTTTTCTTCTTCCTGGGGGCCATTTTCGGGCGTTTCCATGATCACCTCGTTAGGATTGAGAATGCGGAGCCTCTTCGGCCCCCTTTTTGCTCGTTGCCACGTCATCTGCATCAATGCGCGGTCGAGTTTGTAGAAATTCGCGCTCATCTTGCTAAATATGGGTTGTAAATCGGCCGAAAACCGGCTTGCGCAAGCTTCGGCAGGATGTAGAACCAGTAATTCGTGTGATGGGTGTAGACGAGCTTCTTTTCAGGATCCAGAAGCTCCATGAGCAGCGACCCACCCACTCCCATACGCCTATATGTGCCTTTGACGTAGATATAGTGGAGAATCGTCGTGTCTTCAGGTGTATCACCTTCCTCGGCGATGATGAAGCCGTAGCAATGCCAGTGATCTGCGGGATTCGCGGCTATCCAGACCTTCGAACGGCCCATGATCGACTGCAATATTTCGAACTGGCCCTGGTTGAAGGTCTTCTTCTCCAGGAAGGAGCCGATCGGCGTGAATTCCGTCCGCCTGTAGTTCTCCATCCTGAAGACCACCCCCGTTTCTTCGTTCCGCCTGAAATGATGGCCGCGGATTCCGTGATTCCAGTAATCGTTCATGTAGGCAGAGCCGATGAAGTTTCGATCGTCCTCTTCAAAAGCGCGAACGATGACTGGCATCTTTGGTATGGCAACCAAGGTCTGATTCTCGGTCACTTCGGCCTCCTGTCGGTCAGAATCTTGGTGAAGCTCTTTTGGGTTGGTGTTTGAACGGCGCCATGGGCGATCACAGTCTCGACGATGCGCCGGCCAGAGACTTTGATGTGTTCGTCGTACCGGCCTTCCCGAGAGAACACTGGCCGCGGGAAGTCACAGGCGTTCGCGAACTTGACCAGTTCGTCTCGGCCATCAGTGGCCAGGATGCGACAACAAAGAACAGGAGAACCCTGGTAAGAGTTCATTTTCGGCGGTGACATCAGGATCATTAGGTCGTTTATCCTAAATGATTGGCAAGTTATTCGTCCGGATTCGAAACTTTCGCCTGCTCCATGGCCTGGAGAAGCTTTTCAGCGTATGACCGCCATTCGTGATAGGCGGGCCCGATCTCGTCATTCACCTTCTGGAGCTGCAGGTTCGATGCCTCCAGTTCAGCTATGCGTTTCAAAGCCCATCGGGCGCCCTCTCTGGCCATGTCAGGGACAGCAAAACCGCTACCGGTCTGGTGGGGTTCTCGAGCGGCCATTTCTCGAAGGGTTTGTTCGTCCTTACCCATCACACCTCCCTATATCGACCGCAGAAGGAACAGAGCCATTCTTTCAGGCTCGTGAACTTGTGCTCCGTCCTCCGTCTGCAGGTAGAACAGAAGAAGTCTCGCTTCTCGCCGATCATTTACCGTCTCCATGGTCAGGTTATCAATCCATCTTTCCGATCAAACCCCGCATAATATATCGGGATATGGCGCAGGCTGCAATCAAGAGCAGAATTCCAGCGATAATCCAGATCATCCTCATCCCCTCGTTGTGGGCCGTGGCCGGGCCTCAGCGGCTCCACCCTTTGGTTCTTGTGCTTGGCGAATCATTCGGAGGGCGGCTTTGTCCTCACGCAAACCGCACCAGCATTTTGCGTGAGGCCATACAGGGGCAGGACATCCCTCTCTGTGACGGGAATATTTCTCCACCAACATCCATAGCCCGGCGGCTTCGGCTTCCAATTCATCTATATGCTGTCCTTTCATTTTGCATAGCCGCAAAGCATCAGTTCGTGAAAGTGGCTGATTACTGTCACTGTTATACGAGGGGTCAAGGGGTTCCAGGGCATCCCACTTCCGCGCCTTCTTCTTGGCCTCTGTAAGCTCCGCCAGCAACTCCTTCCCGCGCTCGTTGGAGTCGGTGGCGAGAGGGCAGGGTTTCCGTTCAACGTGTTCTGCCGTTGTAATCAATACGGTTCCATGCACAAGGCCGGATTCGTCTGATTTTTGGCCCTGCCAAAATGCCCCGCACAAATGGCAGCGTTCATCCCTGTAATCAATCCCCTGACCGTCTCGGATATAAGTGCGAGAGAAAGCAGCCTCCCGCAACTCCGCGTTCGCAGCCGCCAGGGCGTCGCGCTCTGCCTCAAGTTTTGTGTTTCTTATGGAGAATGTTTGGACTGCCTCCCTGATGACCTTATAATCCTCATCGCTATATGATTCATCATACTTGGCCCCTATCTCGTCGCGCTCTAAGGTCAAGGTAACTGTCCGCTCCGTTTCTTCTTCATAGGCTTTTGAGGCTCTATTACGCTCTTCCCGCGTTAGCACTTCCTCTTTTAGCCGTAATGCCTTGTTCTCGTCCATCAGGGCCAGGGCGGTGTCGGCAAGAGATTCAACTTCTGCTTTGGTGATTGACGAGCAATAAGGGAAAGCTCTCAACGCTTCAATATCCTTCCGTGTCAATAGCTTGCCGGTCATGGCCCCGCAATTACATTCTTCGGGAGGCATTGCTGGAGCATTGTATACGGCACAATCGGATTTATGCTTGTCGGTCATGGGGTGCGCTCCTTCTTGTCGTGATGCTCTAAGAACTGACCCAGGAATTTGTGAAGTTCTCTTATTATTGGGGCCGTAAGACGGAGTCCATGAATCTTGTTGAAGTCCTTGTTGGGAATCATTGTCAATTGCTTTGGAGCATAGTCGTCAAACCTAAACATCCAATGGACAATTCCATAGTCCCCGGCAATCTTGAAGCGATGACAGGTCTTGTCATCCAACACCTTCGCATACTTCTTGTCGAAGATACGTCGTGTCTCATCTATAGCGTTCAACTCTTTTTCGTAGTAAGCGAGTTCGTCGAACGGATTATTCTTCTTTTTCACCCCTTCCCACCCCCTTCCTTCTCCGCTTGCCCTTTACATACAAGGCGGTCAGCATGGCAACCCCAACAAGGACTATTACCTTTGCTGATTTCGGAGAAGATCAGCGGCCCCGCAAACTCAACCGGCATGGTGCAGGTAATGGGCACATATCCTTGTTTAATCATCATGTCTTTTCCTAGTTGTCCTTCAAACATTTTATCCTCCTTCCTTGCTCGCCTCTACGGCCTCGCGGGCGGCTTCACATTGCTCCTCACTTAGACCCCTTGGCTCTTTGGCAAGACTGGTTGATTGCAGCCATGCGTCCGCAGCAGGCAGCAGGGCGGCGTTGATGCGCTCCAACTCCAGGGCATAGGCGCAGAGGTTGAGAACATCCAGATCAACAGGAACATTTACGGCCTTTTGACGGATTAGCTCTCTGTAGTGACCCTGCATCCACTCAATGTCCGGGCGCTTGTTGTCGGTCATGGCTTGCTTTCCTTTCCCATTATTTCAGCACTAATCAAAGCCTCACGGATTTGAGAATCGCCGATCTTGTTCTTGCCCAAACGGATTCTCTCGG
>CBDUSG010000249.1:0-5560 GCA_965369575.1 uncultured bacterium
GGCGGCCGAGTGCGGCGACGGCCTCGGGCATCCCGGCTTCATCGACTGGTTCAGATACTCCGGCGCAGCCGAATTTGAGAAGGGACTGCTCGCCGACTCCCATATATACGGCCAGACGGCCTACGCATTGTTCGAGAAGGCGGCAACGGTTAACATTGTCCTTGTCTCCGAACTCGAGCCGGCCGACGTCAGGCGGATGAATATGATCCACGCCGCCTCTTTCGACGAGGCCTATCGAATCGCAGCGGACGACCTGGGCGATGATTTCTCGACGTACGTTATCCCTTCGGCATCCGGCGATCTGCTGCTGACCGAGACGGAGCGCGACAGCGCGCTGGCATCCATATCTGAGGGCTACCCCGATGGGCGATGAGAAGTTTTACAATGTAAGCGTTCAGGAAGGCCGGGCCGAGGTCACCATGGCCGCCGCCTACCTGCCTGCCATCGGGCAGAAGGAATATGCGCTGCTCTCACACTATGTGGAACTTCTGAATGACATGGCCGCGCTCGGCCCGCTGGACTCGCTCACCGTCACCGTCCTGCTCTACGGCAAGCCCGACGACGAAGAGATAAGAGAGGTCGAGCGCCAGATGAAAAGAGATTGGGACAGTCTGGCGCTGCATCAAGACGAATTGATACATGTGGGCGCGCTCTCGGGCGTACTCGATTTTGCGTGGCTCGCGGGCTGCATCGCCCTGAGCGTCCTGAAACCTCTGCTGCTGCCGCTCCTGGTTCCATACATGATCTTCAACGTCGTGCAGACATATTCGAGGACGAAGAAGCTGCTCGTCGCGGGCAAGTTCAAGAATTGCGCCTGCGAGCTTTCGAATTGCCTGAAGGTCGTCAGGGGGCCTGACGATGAAGCAGGCAAGAGGGTCGACTCCGTTGTAGACTGCTTCGAGCGAATCGACGGCAGCACGCAGGACATATATCTCAAGCTGGCCGCTAAGGCGGACGAGGCAAAGCTGGAGACCGTCCGGAAATACTACGGCTCGCATTTTCTCGACAGCAAGCCGCGCCGTGGAATCCTGGGGAGCGCCTTCGCCTTCCTGAAAATCATCTTAAAGGACGAGGACGCCAAGCGCATACGCATCCCGGGTCGCACCGCGCGCAAGACGCCTTTGCTCAAGGCGGGCCGCCAGAAGCGTTCGATCGAGTTCCTGGTGCTGCCGACGCGCGACTCGCACGAGATATACCTGGCCGACGAGTTTTCCGACGGCGACATGTTTCCTTTGAGCATGATGCCGCCGGCCCTGCACCCCGTCGCGCACCTCGTCAGCGAGACGGACGTCGAGATCGACAACGTCATAAGGGCGCCCGAGCAGCTCGAGATCGAGCAGATCCGGCCCAAGTTCTCGCAGAGCCTGTACATCACCGCATACTCGGGAAGAAAATTCCACGCAATGAAGCTCGGCCAGCTCGTCTCGTTTGAAAAGCGGCAGATACCGATAGGGCTCATCGCGGTAGGACTAATGCATATGATGTTCGGTTTTTTCAGGGGGTCCTTTTTCGTTTCGCCGATACTCCTGTTCGGCGTCGCCACGCTCGCAGCGAGCCTTTTGCTCAGTCGCAGCGTCAAGAAACATTTCTCCGGCATCGCCGAGGGTTTCGACCGCATCTTCGAGGATTTCGCGCATCCCACTCTCGTCAGGGACGAAAGACTGGCGGAACTGAATGAGCTTGTCAAGGATTCCTCGAACCTGACCGACGCCTATACCGAGACGTTCCACAGGGCGCTCCACTTCGGATGGCACGGGATCGCCGACGTTTACCAGTCCAAGGCCGTGTTCCACCAGCGCGAGTTCAAAGAGCCCGGCGAATGCATAATGAGGCTGGATAGATGATAGAGCTTTTCGACAAATATCCGCGAATAAAAGAGCTGAACGAATTCAAGCGCTACTCCGACCTCGAGAAAGCCATCCTCAAGCTCGACGGCAGGCTGACCGTTGAAGAGGTGGCTCGCTCGAAAATGGGCCGGCCAATATATGCGGTGAAGGCGGGTCCTCCGGGAGCTGAGAACGGAATTTTGTTGTCGGCCGCCAACCACGGCCGCGAGGATGCTCCGCCGATGTCGCTGCTGTCGATGGCTCGCGGGCTTGCCGATCCGGGCGAGGCGCTCGCGGGTATCCTGCAAAATGTTCAATTCACGCTGCTGCCCTGCCTCGACCCCGACGGCTACGACTGCCGCGGCGTCAAGTGCGTCGACCCGATCGGCAACACCGAAATCCGCGAGGGGTATTCCGAAAGCACATGGGAAGACGTCAACTCGGTCTGGTGCCGGCCCGACGAATTCCTGCCGCAGGAGACGAGGGCGATCAAGAAATACCTGCTCGATCTCCGCGCCTCGCTGTCGCTCGACCTGCACGAGACGCTCTTTTTTCGGCCGGGCGTCAGGTTCCAGCTCCCGCAGCAATGGCGTTTTCTGCCGAACAACTTCGAGGTAACCGTCATCGAATTCATCCCCGACTCTCAGCGCGAGCTGGGCGAACTCGTCGGCGCGCAGATAATCGAGGGCCTCAAGCGCAACTACTACGTCCCGCGCAAGGTAAGCAACTTCGGACGCCTTTTCAGGAAGATATTCGTGCCGATACCGCAGACGATAACCAAGGGCGAGGGCCGCGAGGTCTCGGGCCCGCTGCTGACGGAATTCCGGAAAGGGCGAATGGTGCTTAGCGACTGGCTCGCGCTTTCGCTCGGAATCCCCTCTTACACATTCGAGTCGTTTTATTCTCCGCTCGATTATCGCGTGGGCGCGCACATCGCGGGGGTCGAGGGCGCCGTTCTCGCGTTCGTCGGTCTCAAGCCCCAGGCTGAGACTTCGGAATTTGTCAAGCGAGTGTCCCTGCCGAAGAAAAAGAAGTTTTACATCGAGAGCGCGAAGGAGGCCGTCAATCTGCTGGGTGAGGATTGCCGCATGATGACGCACAGGAAGAGCCGCGCCTTTGCCCGCGAGCGCCTCATCGCGTGGAATGAAGAACATAAATACGAGTTCCGGCGAGGAATTCGCCGCTCGATGATCGTCAGAGAAGTCATCTGATCCCTCCCCGCACCCCGGCGAGTCGCCGGGGACGGCGGATACTTCGTATCCTTGCGTCGGCTATGTGGTACGCGCCCGGGACGGGTTGTTGCTGGAAATGAATCAGTGAGACCCGCCGCAGGACAACTTTTTTTTACATACCCATACTCATGCGCGTTCACTTGTTCATTGACGGAATCAGCACTCAAAGCCCTTCAGCAAAGAGATGCGAAGCATCTCATGTCGGGGTGTGGGGGGCGACTCGCCCCCCACAAGGCGACTCGCCGCCGAGCTGCAATTGACAATTCCATCGGATTATGATATATTGATTTCGTTAAGGCTTTCGGGGCTGGGTGAAATTCCCGACCGGCGGTATGATTCGCGCAAAACAGCGGATCGAGCCCGCGAGCCTGCCGCATCGCTGGACGCGGCGGGCAGACTTGGTGAGATGCCAGGGCCGACAGTTACAGTCTGGATGGGAGAAGGCCAACGATAAACGGCGTGTATGCCGTTTGCGTCCCGGGATGCCCCGCGCATTTCGGGCTTTTTCGTTCTCGGCATGACATCGCCGAGCAGCGCCTGCCTTCTCCCGCCGAATATCCCTATCGCCTGCTTTATCTAACAGCCTGACAACAAAAGGTTTGCGGCTATTTCATGAAACGGGACTCCGAGAAATACATGGAGCGTGCGCTCGAATTGTCCGAGGGTGGGCGCGGTTATGTCAGCCCGAACCCGCTCGTCGGGGCCGTCATAGTTAAGGACGGCGCCGTCATCGGCGAGGGATTCCATCGGCGCTTCGGCGGCCCGCACGCGGAGGTCGAGGCCTTCGGATCGGCGAGCGTGGATGTTCGCGGCGCCACGATGTACGTCACCCTTGAGCCGTGCCGCCATCACGGGAAAACACCGCCGTGCACGCGTGCGATAATCGAAGCGGGCGTGGCGCGCGTCGTAATGGCGATGGAAGATCCGCACCCTCTGGTAGCCGGCAAGGGCCGCGCGGAATTGGAGGGCGCGGGAATAGCCGTCGAATCGGGCGTACTCGAGGATCGCGCAAGAAAACTCAACGAATCGTTTGTGAAACACGCGACCACGGGGCTGCCTTTTTTCATCGCGAAGGCGGCGATGACGCTCGACGGCAAGATAGCGACGTGCACCGGCGATTCGCGCTGGATAACGGGCGAAGAGGCCCGGGGCCACGTGCACTGGCTGCGCGCCGGAGTGGACGCGGTGATGGTCGGCAGCGGAACGGTCGAAGCCGATGATCCTCTGCTCACGACACGCGATGCGTCGGGCAACGGACGCGACGCGATCAGGATAATAGTCGACGGCGGCGCGAGGACTTCGCCCGAGCGCAGCATCTTCGGCGTGACCTCGCCCGCACAAACGCTCGTCGCCGTCAGGAAGGACGCGCCGCCCGAGCGTAAATCGGCCCTCGCCGCCGCCGGGGCGGAACTCATCGAGATAGAGCCGAAGTGCGGCAAGGTCGACCTGGCGATATTGGCAAAGACCCTCGGCGAGCGCGGCATCGGCAGCGTGATGATTGAGGGCGGCGGCGGTTTGCTGGCCGCAGCTTTCGAGGCCGGCATCATCGATAAGGCTCTATTTTTCATTGCGCCGAAAATCTTCGGCGGACAAGACGCGCCGACGCCGGTCGAGGGACCGGGCATTGAAAAAGTCGCCGACGCGATTCATCTCACCGAGCTTTCGACGCGAAGAATCGGGGAAGACATTCTCATCGAAGGGTACGTGAAAAGGTAATGTTCACCGGCATCATACAGGAAATCGGCGTTCTCCGGCGCGTAAAGCCCGGCGAGGCCTACAAGCTGAGGATAGAGGCCAAGAAGACGCTCGAGGGAATCGAACTCGGCGACAGTATAAGCGTGGCCGGCGCATGCCTGACGGTCGTCGATTTCGACGCGAACGGCTTTGAAGTCGACGCCATGCCGGAGACAATCGAAAAGACAACATTGAAATTGCTCCGGGTTGGAAGCAGGGTAAACCTCGAGCCGTCGCTCAAGCTCGGCGACAAAATGGGCGGGCACTGGGTGACCGGTCACATCGACGGCTCCGGCAGGATTCTGGGCAAGGAAAAACTGGCGAATTCGGTCATTTACGAGATTTCGATCCCGCGTGAGCTTTCGCAGTACCTCGTGCCGAAGGGGTCGGTCGCCATGGACGGAATCAGCCTCACCTTAATCGAATGCGGCGCGGAGAGCTTCAGGGTCGGTTTGATTCCGCATTCGCTCGAAAACACGACACTCGCCGGCAAGGGCGTCGGCGATTATGTCAACATCGAGACCGATGTCATCGGCAAATACGTACATAGATACATGAAGGGCGGCGCCGATGACGGCGTTACCGAAAAGTTGTTGAGGGAAAGCGGATTCATGTAGGCCCGAACGCCTTGGCCACGGGCCGCGCAAGGCGCAGCAAGTGTCGCGTCAACCGTATATTGTCTGTTTCAGCGAGCCGAGAAGCGGTTAGCCGCAAGGCGCATGAGCGCAGGAATAGCCATAGCTATTTCGAGCGAATGCAACACAGCGG
>CBDUSG010000250.1:0-5560 GCA_965369575.1 uncultured bacterium
CTTCAGCTCTATCGAGTCAATCGGAAAATGGGCCGGTACGTGCTGCCCGATGCCGGAATGGACGAAAATACGGGGGGCGCTCGAGGCTCTATTGACAGAAGCTGGAGCGTGTGGTATAATTTAACTGTACTAATACAGCTAATACAGTTGCGGGGATTTATAGATGCTGCCGAGAATCGATCCGACAAAGGCGATGCCTATATACGCGCAGGTGGTGGGCGAGGTCAAGTATTTCGTCGCCGGCGGCATGATGGCGCCGGGCGAGCCGCTGCCCTCGGTGAGGGAGATGGCGCTGAAGCTGCGGATAAACCCCAACACGGTCGCGCGCGCGTATCGACAGCTCGAGCGCGAGGGCGTCGTCGTCACCATGCGCGGCAAAGGTGTCTTTGTGTCCGACGCGCCGCGAGCCGGCGACCAAAAGCGGGCGCTCGCCGAGATCAAGCAGTCGCTCGACGGGATACTCGTCGAGGCCTTCCATATGGGTATCCCGCCCGGGCGGGTAAAGGAATTACTCGACGGGCGGATCGATGACCTTAACAGAAAGAGGGGCGAATAGAGGGGGGACGGATGGATTACGCCATCGAGACTCGCGCGCTCACGAAACGTTTTCGCAAGCTGACGGCCGTCGACGGCGTCGACCTGCGCGTGCCATGGGGAAGCGTGTACGGCTTTCTCGGCCGCAACGGCGCGGGCAAAACCACGACTACACTTATGCTGCTCGGGCTGCTTCGGCCCACCTCCGGCGAGGCGACGGTGCTCGGGCATTCGGCGAAGACCGACCCGGTGAAAATCCGGGCCGAGGTCGGCTACGTGCCCGAAAAACAGATCATGTACGACTGGATGACCGTCGAGGAGACCCTGTGGTTCACGAGCAGATTTTATAAAACGTGGAACGCGGAACTGGCGGGCGAGCTGGTCGACCGCTTCAAGCTCGATCCCAAGCGCAGGATAAAACATCTCTCGCGCGGCATGGTCGCCGAGCTGTGCCTGATCCTCGCGCTCGCGCCCGAGCCCCAGCTGTTGATCCTTGACGATCCCACCTCGGGAATGGACCCCGTCGTGCGCCGCGAATTTCTGGAAAACGTCGTCGATCTTGTGCGCGACCGCAAGCGCACGGTGTTTTTCTCGTCCCACATCCTCGCCGACATCGAGCGCGTGGCCGATTGGGTCGGCATCCTCAAGGACGGCAGCATGCTGATCCAGAGCGAGGTCGACGCCTTAAAGCTGAGGATGCGCAAGGTGGTCGCCCGCTTCAAGGCCGACCCTCCGCGCAGGCTCGATATGGGTGAGCCGACTTCGGTCAAGGTTGACGGCTCGACGCTGACGGCGACATTTTCGCAATACGAGGAAAACATTCCCGAAAAAATGAAATCCCTCGGCGCGACCGCCGTCGAGGTTATCGATCTTTCACTCGAGGACATTTTCGTCGAATACCTGGGCCGGGAGAACGAGTGATGTTTCGCGCGTTACTCTGGAAAGAATGGCGGGAGCTTTGGGTGTTGCCGGTCGCGGCGATTCCGCTGGCTGTGATGAGCTTTTTCCTGACGAAGGGCGACGCGCAGCGTCTGACGCCCATCGTGTGGGAGACCGGATTTTATTTCTGGCTGATCATAGCGGCCGTCTATATTCCGACGCATGTGCTGGCTGGAGATAGGGAGACGCATGCGTCTGCTTTTCTCAGCGCCAGGCCGCTGGACAGGTTCAGGCTCTGGTGGATCAGGATGCTCATCGGGCTCGCCGCGGTGGCCGTCGTCGGGGCCGTCCTCTATATAGTCATCTACGCCCTGGGTCTCATGTACGACACGAACAATCCTTTCAGAGTGTTTCGAGCGAGAAAGGTTCGGATGTCCGTCAACACCGCTTTTTTCCTGTTCAGCTTCTCGGCTTTCTTTACGTCCCTCATGAAGAGGCGACTGACCGCCGTCGCGGGCGTAGTTCTCACGCTTCTTGTCCCGCTGAGCCTCAGCCTCATTAACCGGCGCGGATATAATATGGCGCCTTCTTTCGTGTACTTTTTCCGGCAAGACATTCACATATCCTTCATGAACACTCTCGTGTTGTGCCCGAGCCTGCTGTTTGCTTCGCTCGCGCTTTTCGCGCGCGGGAGCCTATGGAAACAGTCGCGGGGCCGGGTCGCGCTCGCGTATTCGCTCTCGGCGGCCGTCGCTGTCGTGCCAACGCTGGTGGCGGTCATCGACACTTTCCCGCAAATGGCCAGGATTCCCGAACCTGAGACCGTGTTGCTGCAGGTGCTCGACATGTCAGAGGATTACTCGCGCGCGCTGCTGAGGGTATACCCCGGAAGCCTGTTGGTGTCTGTGGACCTGCCCGGTCGCCGGGCAAACGTCATCGATAAGGGCGCCAACATATCGGGCGGGCTGTCACAAGACGGAACCAAGATCATATATAGGAAATACAGAAAAAACAGAATACCGAGGGGGAGATTCGACCGAAACTACCTTCTCCAAGGACTATTCGTCGCGAACTTCGACGGCGACGGCAGAAAGAAGCTCTATGGCATGGGCTTGCCGAATCCCTGGGCGTATACACCCCTATTGCGCGAGTCAATCGACGGCAAATTTTTTGGGCTGACTAGAGGCTCGGACAGGCATGCGAGAGAAAAAAGCTTCATTGCGATAGCCGACGCCAGGGGGAAGATATTAAGAAGATACGACTTCCGCATTCTCGAGGGGGGATGGCTCATTCCGCTCGGATGGGATAATGAGTCGCGGTTCTATTTCAGCAACTCGGTCGAGAAGGGCCGGGGGCGATCGACAGTCCGGAACTCGGTCGAGGAGGGCCTAAGGGGATCGATGGTCTGGACCGTCACGCCCGACGATATTGTTCCGCAGAAAGCGGCGTTCCAGTACCCGGAGGAAAGAATCTTCGGGCGCGCTAGCATTTCGCCGGACGGCAGGTGGATCGTATACGTCAAACCGACTGGCCGCGAGGGGCGGCGCGGGGGCTGGCTCTTCGACATCTCGGAAGGAACCTCGCATCTCGTCTCTGAATACACAGAGCGCTTCAATTGGTCGCGAGACGGCCAAAAGATAGCGCTTGTCGAGGCCGAAGGCAGGCATCAAGGGAGAAGGACAAGCGGGCCAATCCCTCCGCGCCTGGTCGTGTACGAGCCACAGAGCGAAAGGCGCATCTCCTTTTCGGTCGAAGACCTGCCCGGTGTCTGGGTGCGCGAATGGTCTCCCTCGGACCGCCATCTGCTGCTCAGCTATAAGCGGCATCGTGACGAAAACGGCAAAAGAATCATGATGAGCAAGCGCACTCGGGGCCCATGCATTCTCTCGCTCGAGACGGGGCGATTCTTAAGACCCACCCCGCCGAGCAAGAATTGGGATTCCAGAATCAATTATCGGAGATTGAGGTGGACCGCCGGCGACCGGCTGCTGTGGGCCGTCGAGAACCGCCTGATCGTGACTGAATACGACGGATCGAATCCGCAGGAGCTTTTTCGAGTAGAGGACGACAGGTTCTATTTCGACGGCGAGGAGCAGAGCTGATGTTTCGCGCGCTACTCTGGAAAGAATGGCGGGAAATGTGGATGCTGCCCGCTGTGGCCGCGCCGCTGGCGGCGATAGGTTTCTTTGCCGCCAAAGGCTACGCGCAGCGGCTCACGCCAGGTGTCTGGGATACGGGATTCGTAATATGGCTGCTCGCCGCCGCGGCCTTCATCCCGACTCAAGTGTTTGCGAGAGAAAGAGGAACGAGCACGGCCGATTTTCTGTTTTCCAAGCCGGTGGACAGATTCCGTCTCTGGTGGCTCAAATTGCTCACGTGCGTCGCGATGCTCGCGGCCGTCGGAATGGTCCTTTACGCCGTGGTCGAACTGTTCAGCTACTATTACGGCGTCGCGGACACCTTCCGGGCATATAAGAGATTGAATGTTTCCAGAGCCATGAACGGGGCCTTCGTATATCTGAGCATCTCGACGCTGCTGGCCGTGCTGTTCAAAAGACAGCTTACGGCTATGGCCGGCGTGATCCTGACTATCTCCACAATGCTTGCTCTGCGCGTCATCAGTGAGAATCTGCCTGTGGTTCCGGGCTGGCTTTGGATTTATTTTCGTTACCACATATATGTATCCTTCAAGAGCACGCTTGCGGTGTGCCCGACTCTCCTGTGCGCGAGCCTTATTGTCTTCGCAAGAGGGAATCTGTGGCGGCGGACAAAAGGGAGTGTCGCGATGGTATATTCCCTGCTCGCTATCGGGGCGCTTGTTCCGACCTTTGTCGGCGTAAATCATGCTTTTCCCCGAATCAAACGCGTTTTCGGCCCCGAGCGGGCATCGATCAGGTTGCTCGATTCCACCGCAAACGGAAACCGGATGCTGCTCAAAGTGAGTCCCGGAGACTATCTTGTGTCCGTAGATCGTCCGGCTCGCCGCACATATATCGTAGAAAAAGGCAGGAGCGTGACGGGCTCGCTGTCCAACAGGAACGGCGACGGCGTCATATTCACGAAATCCATGCAGGCCGGGCGCAAACATTATTTTGGCAGGCTTTTCGCCTCGGACTTCGAGGGAAACAACAAGACCAGGCTTTACGGCGCGCTTCGGGTGGCCCTTAGAGGATATTCCCCCTATTGGACTTCTCCGTGGAATTCATCGTGGCCGAAAGAGTCGCCCGACGGAAAATATCTGGCGCTGACACAGATCCGGTCTGAGGCGTTTCCAGGAAAAAAATTTGTCGCGATAACCGATCCCGTGGGGAAGATGCTGGGCAGATATGACGCCGGCGCTCTCGAAGAGGAACAACTGACTGCGATAGGTTGGGATAGCGAGTCGAGATTCCACTTTCGGAAAATCCCGAGCAAAGGCCCGCCGACGTGGACGGTCCGGCCCGACCGCATAGTACCCGAAAGAGCCGAATTCCTGCCGCGAGACGTAACTTATAACGCCAGATATATTTCGCCCGACGGCAGATGGCTTCAATATATCAACCAAGTCGGAAAAACTAACATGCGTGGAGTATGGCTTTATAATATTTTCTCGGGAGAGTCACATCTCATCTCCAAACAGATCAACCTGTTCGACCTGTTCGAATGGTCTCAGGATGGTCGCATGATAGCGCTTCTCGAAATGGCGCCGGATCATTCCGTCAAACTTGTCAAGAAGTATCATTATCGGCTCATTTCCTTCGAGCCGGAAACCGGAAAGCGCCGATCTCTCCCTATTGAGAATTGCCAGGACGCTTATCTGAATTCATGGTCTGCATCCTCGAATTATCTATTGCTCAGCGTGAGGCCATTGAAAAGTGAAGCCGGGAAAATGCTGCGCCCGAGACAGTGGAGCTGGAAGCCTCATGTCTATTCGGTCGAGTCAGAGCGACTCGTCGAGATCGAGCCTCCGAGCGAAGAATGGACCTCGTTATATAGGCAGTTGCCGGCGGCCTGGATCGGCGATGAGCTGGCCTGGACCGTAAAGAACCGCCTCATAGCCGCCGGGACCGACGGCTCGAACCCGCGTGAAATCCTCCGATACGAGGACGGCAAGTTCTATTTCGACGGCGAGGAGCAGAGCTGATGTTTCGCGCGCTACTCTGGAAAG
>CBDUSG010000251.1:0-5543 GCA_965369575.1 uncultured bacterium
ATTGCTGCCTGCGCTTTCGATGGCACTTAGTTCGGTTCTCGCATTTCTTTGCCCAGTCCCCCGACCTCACAGCGCTGGGCAAATTCATCGGCGGCGGCTATCCGGTCGGTATGTTCGGCGGAAGCAAAGAGCTGATGGACAGGTTCGACTATGACCCGTCCAATCCCGACGCGATCAACCATTCCGGCACTTTCAACGGCAACGAGGTCACGATGGCGGCCGGCATCGCCTCCATGAAGAAGTTCGACGAGGCCGCCGTCAACCACATCAACTCGCTTGGCGCCCGGCTGCGCGAAGGCGGCAACGACGTATTCAAGTCGCTCGGCGTCAGATGTCAGCTAATGGGTATTGGCTCGCTCACCAATATCATATATACTGATGCCGAGGTATCCAACGCCTACGACTGCGCGATCTCCCGTATCGGCTGTATGGAACTGCAAAAGTGGGTTCATCTCGAGCTGATGAATCGCGGAGTGTACACGGCCAAAAGGGGCGAGTTCACAATCTCGGCGCCCATGACCGAGAAGGAAGTCGACAGGGGAATTCAGGGCCTCAGCGAGACGTTCGAGCTTCTGAAGCCGTACATCGAGGAAACCGCGCCGCATCTGCTTTAGTGTCGTGTCAACCGTATATTATTGGTTTCAGCGAGCCGCGGCGAGTCGCCGCTGACATGAGATGCTCCGCATCTCTTCCCTGGCGAAGGACGACAACATGGCCGTAGACGACTTACAGGACTCTGAGACAGACAATACATGGTTGACACGACACTAGCCGGGAAAGGGAGGAACTGCCGCATGACATCCAATCTCGACAGCATCCGTGGGGAGTTGACCGCGTGCCTTGAGAAGGAGATGGAGCGGCTGCACGTCCCCGGGGTCGCCGTCGGAATAGTGCACGGCGATGATGAGCTTGTCGTCGCCAGCGGCGTTACCAGCGTCGAGCATCCGCTCGACGTGGACGCGACAACGCTATTTCAGATCGGATCGAGGACCAAGACGTTTACCGCCACGGCGCTGATGCGACAGGTCGAAGAGGGAAAGCTCGACCTCGACGCCCCGCTCGTGTCCTACTTGCCGAAATTCTCGCTTTCGAACTCCGAGTACACCGATCGCGTGACCACGAGGCTCCTGCTGACACACACCGGCGGATGGATCGGAGATTATTTTCTCATGAGCCCGGTCCGCGGGCGCGGAGAAGACGCCCTTGCCAGACTGGCCGACTCTCTCGACGAGGCGCCATGCCTGACGCCGCCAGGCGAGGTCTTCTCATACAACAACGCGGGTTTCTGCGTGGCCGGACATCTGCTCGAGGCGCTTACGGGCGAGACATACGAGGACGCGATCAGAAAGCTCATCTTCGAGCCTCTCGAACTGAGCCACACGTTCTTTTTTGCCGACGAAGTGATCACCGAGCGCACCGCATCGGGGCACATCGTGCGCGACGGAACGCCGACCGTCGCGCGCCCGTGGGGAATCAGCCGCAGTTCGCATCCGACCGGCGGGATCATCTCGGACGTTGTGGATCAGCTCAAGTATGCGCGCTTCCACCTCGGCGACGGAACCGCGCCCGGCGGAGAACGCATCCTCTCGGCCGCGACGCTGGCGGATATGCAATCGGAACACGCGGGCGCCGGGAGCCTTTGCGACGCCGTCGGCCTGCCGTGGCTGCTGGTCGACATCGGCGGCGTGCGCACGATCAGCCACGGCGGCGGCATGAACGGACAGATTTCGGCCTTCACGCTGATTCCGCAGGAACGGTTCGCAATCAGCGTGATGACAAACGCCGACACGGGAGGCGTCCTGGGAAGCAATGTCGAAAAGTGGGCGCTCGAGCGGATTCTCGATATCAAGGACGTCGCGCCGACACCGATCGAAATGTCCGCCGACGAACTCGAAGAGTATGCGGGCGCGTATGCGTTCGGTATCGTGCATGTCGATCGAGAGGGGCCTAATTTGTCTGTTCGCCGCAATCCGATTCCCGGCTCCGAATTGATGGAGGAGGCTCCACCGCCGGCCCTGATCGCGTTTTATGACAGGGATCGTGTCGTCTGCATAGGCGACACAAATGAAGCCGGAGGTCGGGGCGATTTCCTGCGCGGCGACGACGGCAAGATCACATTCTTCCGCTGGGGCGGGCGCATCCTGCCCCGCTTTCCGGCGGGAGATTGAAGTCGCAATTCCAGAGGCGAATCTTAATATGGAGGCGTATAGATGAATTCGGCAAAGCAGGTGAAAAGCGCGGTCGTAGTCGGCGCGGGACTGATGGGACACGGCATCGCGCAGGTGTTCGCGCAGGCCGGCATCGAAACACGTCTCGTGGCGACGCGCGAGAAATCGCTCGAGCGAGCGATGGGACTCATCAAGCAGAATCTCGAGGTGCTGGCCGACGTCGGACGCGCTAAGGCTGCGGATATTACAACCGTCCTCGAGCGCATCCACCCGACGACCGATCTCGCGTCCGCCGCCGAGGGCGTCGATTTCGCGCTCGAGACCGTCCCCGAAATTCCCGAAACGAAAAAACGGATATTCGCCGAGCTCAGCGACATCTGCTCCGACGACGCGATTCTGGCGACCAACACGTCGACTCTGAACATCTTCGACTTCGTCGAGGTCGCGAACCCAGCGCGGTTGCTGGTCGCGCACTGGTGGCTGCCCGCGCATATACTGCCGCTGGTGGACGTCATTCCCGGACCTGATACATCTCCCGACGCCGTTGCGCTTACCGCCGACCTGATGGAGCGCCTCGGCAAACATCCGATCGTCATGAAAAAACCCGTCACTCCCTCGATCATCAATCGGATTCAGACGAACATCGGCGCGGCCGTCGGAAGCCTCCTCGAAGAGGGCGTGGCGTCGCCCGAAGACATCGATCTCGCGGTGAAGATGAGCCTGGGAATCCGCCTGCCAGTCATCGGGGTGGTCCAAAGCATGGACTTTACCGGCCTCGACACCGTGTATCACATCATGCAGGGATACGGGATGAGCAATCGGCTCATCGAGGAAAAATTCGAGAAGGGCCACCTCGGCGCGAAGACCTCGAAAGGCATTTACGACTATGGCGGCCGCTCCGAGGCCGAAATTCTCGAAAAGCGCGACCGGCTCTACCTCAGACTGCTGGACGTGCTCGAGGAGATAAAAGCTTTCGATCCGGTGTGAGAGAACGCATCGCATGAAGCGTGAGCGGCGCTCTTGCGCGACGCGGGAGAGAGTTTTCACAAAGCCCCTTCCCCCACCCGATCCGATGAAATGATTATGAGAATAAGAGCATATCTCAGAAACGCATGCTTCATCGCACTTGTGTGCTTCTGCGCTCTTTCATGCGCGAAGGACGGCGCAGATGACGCGGGAAACTATACGATCGTCAACAGGGTGATCCCGCAGCCGGTCGACCATTCGAATCCCGACGGCCCGAAACTGGGGCAGCATGTCGACGTCCTCATCCCCGACGGCGCGCCCGCCGATTCGCCCGTGTTTTTCAATTTCGGCAACGAGACCGACGCCACGGACGACGACCTCCGCAAGTTCTACAAGCTCCACGGCGAGAGGAACGACATCATATACGTTCAGGCCGAGCACCGAGGCTATGGCCAGAGCCTGACCTCCGATGAGGACCAGAGCGTTCCCGCATATGTGCGGATCGATCAGGTGATCGCCGACACGCACGAGGTCATACGGCAGCTGAAAAAGGAATACTCCGGCCCGTGGATGGTCGCCGGCTGGAGCTACGGCGGCGGGCTGGTGATCGAGTACGCCCATAAATATCCCGAAGACGTCGCGGTCGTCATGGCCTCGAGCGGTGTCGTCGACTGGCCGTTCATGGACTACGGCTACGACCGCCAGACGCGGGCCACGCTCGGCGAAGCATGCTATAAGCGCCTCGCCAGGCATTCGGCCAACCTCGAGCCAAAGGAACTGTTCGACGAGAACTGGCACGAGCGCGAGTTCCTGCAGGCAAGCGTGCAGGGTATCGTCCAGTTCCCGAGCCTGAAGAAATTGCAGCCCGTTTTCAAGCTGCTCACCTATCTGCCCACCGGAGTTTTCATCAAGGTCATGCATCGGATGGACGACAGGTTCGGCGAAGGCGAGGCGTGGCGCTACGCGCGCGCAACCGGCGCGACGAGAGTCGGCCCCGAAGAGGTCGCCGCCGGCATTCACAACTGGCACGTGTGGCGCTACCAGATGTGCGCCGAGATAGGCGGATTTCTCACGTCCGAAAATGCCGACAGCCTGTTTGGGCGCTCACGCGAAGATTTCATCGAAGAGTGCCGCGAGCAGTTCGGTGAGGAGCCGGCCGCCGCGACCTCGCCCGAGTGGTCCCAACGCAAAATGGCCGGCGAACTGAAGGTTCCGCTGGTTTACGTGACAGGCGGCATGGACCCGTGGCTTTCGGTCAGCCTCGAGCCGGGTTACAAGATAGAAGACGGCAAGTACCTCTTCGATCCCGAGGGCAGACACTGCCCCGAGCGCGCCGACCCCGAGCTTGCGCGCAGGGTGCTCGACGAGATGCTGAAATACGCCGCCGCCGACTCCTGACTGAGGCAATTGCAGCGTCGCGGCGATGCGGCTCAGTCCCCATATATCACGATTTTATCGGCCCCTGCCCTTACGATTGCCGGAAGAAGCGCCCCATGCTTGACAAAAAGTCTTTTTTCTGCTATTTTATTGTGATTGTGCACGCGACGGAAGCTGGAGCTATTGGAGTGTGGAGGTTTTGAAACAGATGCGCACATATTCCCCGAAACCGGGAGAAATAGAGGACAAGTGGTACGTGATCGACGCCGAGAATGCGGTCCTCGGAAGACTGGCAAGCGAGACGGCGAAGATACTCCGCGGAAAGCATAACCCCCGGTATACGCCGCATGTCGACTGCGGCGACCATGTCATCGTGGTCAACGCCGAAAAAGTGAGGGTGACCGGCAGAAAGCCCTTGCAGAAGCTGTATCGCCGCCATACCGGATGGCCGGGCGGACTCAAGACAATCGTTTTCAGGGACATGCAGAAAAAGTTCCCCGAACGCATCATCCAATTGGCCGTAAAAGGAATGCTCCCGAAAACCAAGCTCGGAAGGGTGATGGCAAAAAAGCTCCGCGTCTATGCCGGCCCGGATCATCCGCATGAGGCGCAACAGCCCAAGGCGCTGCAAATCTGAAAAGAAACCGGCAACCACGCATAAAGCAGGAGGCTCGCTGAATTGAAGCAAGAAGCAGTCCATATCGCAATCGGCAGACGCAAGAGTTCGCTCGCTCGCGTCCGTATGAAGAAGGGCACCGGCAAATTCTCGCTCAACGGCAGGGGCCTGGACGAATATTTCCGCCGGGAGACGCTCACGATGATCGTTATGCAGCCCCTCGAGGCGACCGAGACGGTCGGCAAGTTCGACATCTTCGCAAACCTCGACGGCGGCGGCTCCTCAGGACAGGCCGGCGCGTTGCGGCACGGGATCGCCCGCGCGCTGCTCGCCTATGATCCGGAGCTTAGGGGCACGCTGCGCAAGGGCGGCTTCCTCACGCGCGACCCTCGCATGAAGGAGCGCAAGAAATACGG
>CBDUSG010000252.1:0-5525 GCA_965369575.1 uncultured bacterium
CTTCGCCTCCTCGCGGGTACCCTGCTTGCCGGTGCCCTGCCCGGCCATCAGCATGGCGGGCATCCCCAGGAACAGGCACGACGCCACGGGGAACTTGTCTTTGCACTCGCGATTGCCCATCTTCTCGGTCCTGTTGCGGCACGGGCACGGCGCGAGCGCGTATGCACCCATGCCGGCCTGATCGAGGAATTTGTCGATTTCCTCGTGTGAGAGCACCTGCTGTCCGGCGGAAATCGACTCGTCGACCGGCACCGCGCGGCGCTGGGGTGTTCCCGCCGCCGAGGATTCGTAATACTTATAGAAGCCGTCCTTTATGTAATACTCCTGATACAGGTCGGCCGCCTTCGAAGTGTCCTCGTCGTCGGTGTCGCGAAACGGGTGGTAGTTGACGATGAGCGGAACCACCGGCAGCATGTACTGACCGCCGAAACCGATGGCCACTCCCTTTTCCACAAGCTGCACGAGCGTCTTCTCCATCTCTTCAACCGGACGTCCCGCCTTTTCAGCAACGTCTTCGGCGGTCAGGCGAATCGGATCGACCGAAAGGAACGAGGCTGTTTCGGCCTCCTCGGGCGTGTACAGAAGCTCCAGGTACTCCAGAAAGGCGGGAGAAAAATCGTCGCCCTTCTTGGGAGCGCCCGTGACGTTCATGTCGATCCTTTCGGCAAGCTTGACGTACGGGGATTTTCCCATGGTCTCGTTTCTCCTCAAGTTGATGCTATTCCGTTCGGGCATCAAGCCCGCATCACGGCCGTCGGCGCGCGAGTGATATTATATCAGGCCCTCCATCGTCCGGCCCGACTTCTGCGCGTTTTCCATCGTCCACATGATGATGTTCGCCGGCGGCACGTCGATCTCGTCCTCGCTCTTGCGCTGCAGCGAAAGCGCGCCGCTCGGGCACGTGACCACGCAAACTCCGCAGCCGATGCAGCGCTCGCGGTTCACCTCGTATGCCTCACTCGCGGCCTCGATGGCCTCCATCGGGCATCTCTCGTCGGCGCACACGCCGCACGCGACGCACGAGTCGGCGTCTATCTCGGCATAGTAGTTCGATTTGGCGGCGAACTGGGGCGCCTTCTTCACGCCGCGAAGCACGAGGCAGCAACAAGTGCAGCAGTTGCAGACAAACACGTGGTCTCCCTGCACGTTCCATGAGTTGTGCACGAGGCCTTCTTCGCCGGCCTTTTCGAGCAGCTCGAGCACTTCCTCCTTGGTCGCCTTGCGAGCGCCTCGGTACTCGATGTCGAAACCGTTCGGGTCATTGGAAAAAGCGATGCAGTTGTTCATCGTGGCGCCGCAGCCCTGGCCCGCTATCTGTTTTTCCTTGCGGCAGATGCAGTCTGCGACAGCCCATGCCTGCGCGTTCTCGACCATGGTGGACACCTTCTCGAACGGCAGCACCGTGAGCTTGTCATCGAGCGTCTGCTCGACAGGATACACGCGTATCTGCGCCGCAGCGGCCGACTTTGCGACCTGCTCGGCGAACGTGCCCTCGAAGTATTCCTCGAACAACTCGACGTATTCCTTGTCGATTCTGGGAAGCTGAAACTCGTGAACCCCGGCGATGAACGGAAACGCGTTGTACATGCGGGATTCCTTCGGGCCGATGCCTATGAGTTGGCCCTTCGAGGTCATCCGCTCGAGGAGTTCGGCCATCTCCGCAGGGTCCCTGCCGAGACGCTCGGCGACCTGGTCGGGGTCTTCCGGCATCATTTTCATCTGCGACGCGACCTCGGCCTCCTCCTCCGTGAAAATCTTCTTGAGCAGCTTGATCTCGACGCCGCTCTCTGACCGCGGAAAACCCTGCGGCATTCCGTCGAGATGATCGGCCAGCTTGTCAAAAACGTCCGTGCTCATGATTCTTACCTCCCGTTCCGATCCCTTAAGATCGCTCCCGGCGCCAGGGGGCGCCGCAAACCATTTTCCCGATACCGAATCACCGGCAGGCCCCGGCGCTCGTGAGTCGGCCCAAATTAAATTCAATATCTTCAATCATCGATCCGCCCCTGAGTCGACCATCCATCTATCGACCGCCGCAGCAGATCCATGTTGCCCTCCATAATCCGAGCGTCCCTATGCGTCTTCCGCAGCAGAAACGCGCCCTGAATCTGCGCGAGCACAAACTCGGCAAGCTGCCGCGACGGCAGGTCCTCGCTGAAATCGCCCGAAATTTTGCCGTCATCGAAACAGCGCTCGAGCCGCTCGGCGCAGGCGGTGAAGAAACCGCACAGCGCCTGTCGCAAAGGCTCATGGATCGCGCTCATTTCCTGCGCCAGGTTGCCGAACGGGCAGCCGAGATCGCCCTCCGGCATCGAACTGAGGGCGATTAATCCGGCGAGAAAGCTCTCTATGCGTTTGACCGGCGCAAGGTCGGCATTCCCGAGTGACGGCTCAAGGATGAGCGCTTCGAATTGGCGCATTCTTCCCTCGAGCACGTCGAATCCGAGCCGTTCTTTGCTTTCGAAATGGTAATAGAAATTGCTTTTGGTCACCTCGGAGGCGTCGAGTATATCCTGGATGCTGGTATTGTTGAAGCCTTTGGTATGAATGAGGTTAGCGGCCTCGGTAAGTATTTTTTCTTTAGCGCTCATATGGGTTGCCTTGTTTAGGACTGACCGGTTGGTACTAATCATACCACACGCTTCTAACCCTGTCAAGAACCTTTTTGGGCCCTATTTCTTCAAGACCGCGCCGGGGAGAGCGCCGGTGTGTTCGTCGTCCTCGACGATTATCTTGCCATTGACGAGTACGGCCTTGATGCCGACGGGATATTGGTTCGGGTCTTCGTAGGTGGCGCGGTCGCTTATTGTCCCGGCGTCGAAAAGGACGAGGTCTGCTTTTTTGCCGGGCTCGAGCGTGCCGCGGTCTTTGAGACCGAGCCTGTGCGCGGGAAGCGAAGTCATCTTGCGGACGGCCTCGGGAAGCGTGAGGATTTTCAGCTCGCGGACGTACTCGCCGAGGACGCGCGGGAATGTGCCATACGTGCGCGGGTGAGGAACGGTCATTCCCAGCAGGCCGTAGGGAGCCATCGAGGCGGCGTCGGAACCGATCATGACGTTCGGATGCTTTATGAAGAGCCGCACGTTGTCCTCGGACTGAGTCATGAGGTTCACGAACAAGATGCCGTTGCTTTCGACGATGATGTCCATCACCGTGTCGATGGGGTCTTTGCCGAGTTCGGCGGCGATATGCTTTATCGTCCTGCCCTGATACTGCGGATTCCCGGCGCACAGCCCCACGAGAATGCCGTCCCAACCGCCGGTGATGTTGTCGATGCCAAACTCGCCCGTTCCCTTTTCCATTTCATCCTTGATGCGCGTTCTCATCTGAGGGTCGGACAGACGCTCGAGCAGGACGGCGCCGCCCTCGTTATGAACCCATTTGGGAAGGATCGCCGACAGCTCTGTATGGCCCGCGAGGTAGGGATACTGGTCGGCCGCGATGTCCATTCCCATCTCCAGCGCTTTGTCGATCAGTTCGAGCGCATTCGGGCCGTCGTCCCAATATTTCCGGCCGGCCGCCTTGAGATGGCTTATCTGGACGGGCACGCCGGCGCATTCGCCTATCTCGATGGCCTCCGAGACCGCCCCCAGCAGCGTCTCGCCTTCGCCGCGGATGTGGCTGGAATATAACCCGCCGTTTCTGGAGACGGCTTTGCTCAGCTCGATGAGTTCTTCGGTCTTCGCATAGCAGCCCGGCGGATATATGAGGCCGGTGGACATGCCGAAGACGCCCTGCTCGAAGGCGCTGTCGATCTCGGCGCGCATCGCCTTCATCTCGTCGTCCGTGGGCTCGCGGTCGGTCCGGCCGATCACCGCGTCGCGCAACGTTCCATGCCCGAGAAGATGAATAATGTTGACGGCTATGCCCTGCCCAAGCACTTTTTCGTTGTACTCGTCGAACGTTTCCCAATCGATGTCGAGTCCGAGCATCTTGGTCAGCGACTCGGCCTCTTTGCGGGCGTCGCCCCTGAGCGGCGCGACCGATGTGCCGCAGTGGCCGATCACTTCGGTCGTCACGCCCTGATGCGCCTTGCTCTCGGCCCTGGGATTGATCGGATAGAGGAATCCGGAATGTGTGTGCATATCGATGAAGCCGGGCGCGGCGTGGAGTCCTTCGGCGTCGATGACGCGGGCTGCCTCTGCGTCGCCCAGGTCGCCGATGTCGGAGATCGCATCGTCGCGAATCCCTATGTCTGCGACTTTCTCGTCGTTTCCCAGTCCATCGAGCACTCTGGCTTTCTTTATCAGCAGGTCGAACATCGTCTCCGATCTCCCTTTCACTACGGCGGTCGAGTGAGCGAAAAAGAGGGCCGAGGCGCGCGGCCCCGACCCTCTTACTTATTGTTCCAAGGTGCTATGCCTCGAATCCTGCACCAGCGGGCTAGGCTTCCCTCTCGATGATGGTCGCGATGCCCTGACCGCCGCCGACGCAGGCGTTCGCGCAGCCGTAGCGCCCGCCCTTGACTTCGAGAATGCGGGCCAGCGTCCCGATGAGGCGGATGCCCGTCGCGCCGAGCGGATGGCCTATCGCGGTGCCGCCGCCCATCACGTTGACGGTGTCCGGATCGAGGCCGAGTTCCTTGATACAGTTCAGCGCAACAACGCAGAAGGCCTCGTTGATTTCCCAGAAATCGACATCGGAGGCCTTGAGGCCTGCCTTGTCCAGAGCCTTCTTGCTCGCGGGCACCGGGCCTGCGCCCATGATCGTGGGATCGATTCCGGCCCATCCCATCGAGCGGATAGTCGCCATCGGCTTAATGCCCTTTTTCTTTGCAGTCTCTTTCGACATAAGCATCATGCCGGTGGCCGCAGCATTGAGCGGCGAGGAGACGCCTGCAGTGACGGTTCCATCGGGCTTGAACGCGGGCTTGAGGCCGGCAAGGCCTTCCAGCGTCGTGCCCTCGCGCACGGCCTGGTCCTTATCGACGACCATCGTGCTGCCATCGGCCTGCGGCGCTTCGTAAGGCATGATCTCGCCGTCGAAGAAACCGTTGTTGCGGCCCTCGACTGCCAGATCGTGGCTGCGTTTCGCCCACTTTTCCATTTCCAACCTGGTGATGCCCGCCTGCTCGGCCAACTTCTCGGCCGTAAGCCCCATGTTCATCGTCGTCATCATGTCCCAGTGCTTGTACTTGTCTTCGGACATGAGATCGAAGTTGGGAACGATGGCATCGCCCCCCCCGCCCATGGGCACGCGCGTCATATGCTCCATGCCGAGGCACATCACGATGTCGGAATAGCCGGTCATGATCTCCATCGCGGCGATCTGGACGGCTGCCATGGCGGACCCGCATTGCTGGTCGACAAATCTGGCGGCGATTGTCTCCGGCAGGTTGG
Organism: uncultured bacterium; assembly: GCA_965369575.1. GTDB lineage: Bacteria > Abyssobacteria > SURF-5 > SURF-5 > SURF-5 > CBDUSG01. The sequence goes on from CBDUSG010000252.1 coordinate 5,340, forward strand.
CCAGAAAAATCGGCTGCCGTCCGCCGTAGCTCCACTGCTCGCTGACGCCCATAGCGGAGCCGGTGATGCAGTTGTCGATCTCTTTTGCGTCTACGCCGGCGCGTCTGACGACCTCATTCGCGATCTCGCCCGCCATCGTGTCGGCCCTGACCTGCCCAAACCAGTCGCGGGCCGGATCGCTCGGCG
>CBDUSG010000253.1:0-5521 GCA_965369575.1 uncultured bacterium
AGGATTGAACGTCCTCGTTAAATCGGCAAAGAGCAAATGGAATCCTCTCGCCGTTTGGGCCGGTCTGCGAAGCCTGCTGGAAAGGGGGAACCCGAGGCGGGTTTTCGCCGGTAAATTCTCGCGCGAAAAAACCCGCGTCATACAGACCGCCCGCAATGCTCCGCCGCGACGGCAGAATGTGAGACGCCGAAAGCGCGTGCTGATGGCTCGCAAGAAAAAGGCGGTCAGCCTCGCCGGCGCGGTTGCGAGGCTCGCGCTGTTCATCTCCGCCGCGGCCTTTGTGGCGGTGGACGTGTACGCGTACATGCATTCATCATCCAGATTCTCGATAACCCACATCGCGGTCGAGGGGAACGGGCACGTCACGGCCCGCGAGATCATTGCGCAATCGGGAGTGACGGAGGGACAAAATATCTTCCGCGTCGATCTGGCTGAATGCGCCGATGCGATCCGGCAGATCCCGTGGGTGCGCGAGGTCCGCGTCCGGAGTGAGCCGCCGGACCAGCTCCATATCGAGATAGTCGAGCGCACGCCGGTCGCTCTCGTGCTCTCGCGCGAGATATTTTTCATCGATCCGGCCGGCAAAGTGATCGCCGATTTCAATCCGTCCGAAGGCATAGATGGCCCATTTATCTCGGCCGCCGGCTTTGGGCCGCTCGAGCCCGGCGATGACCTGCGCGCACAGGGTGTCTCCGAGGCGCTGGAGATCGTTCGTCTCATGGCGGCGAGCGGCGGCGCCGGCATCGTCATCTCGGAAATTAACGTGGACGACCCCTCCAATATCGTGCTGATCGCCCGGCAATCGGGCGCGTGCATATTTTTCGGATCGGGCGATCCGGAAGAAAAGCTCCGGAGACTCACGCGGATCGCCAAGGCTATAGAAGAGAATAAGCGTCTCGACTTGGCAAACCTGGAAAAAGTGGACTTGAGGTTCGGAGCGATAGTGCCCGTCAGGGTGAAAGGCGGCTAGCCGACAGAGTCGGCACCGTCGAGCAACGGAGGCGGAAGCGGAAAGGCAGGTGATGAGGCGGACATGTCGAAGGAAACTCCGGTAGTAGGTCTCGACATTGGTACCAGCAAGATATGCGCGCTCATCGGAGAGGCGGAGCCGGACGATAGAATCCGTGTGCTTGGGTTCGGTGAGAGCAAATCCGAAGGACTCGGAAAAGGAGTCGTCATCAACATCGAGCGCACGGTCGCGGCGATTCAGCAGGCTGTCGAAGAGGCCGAGAGCCAGGCCGGCGTCCCTGCGAGTTCGGTCGTGGTCGGGATTTCCGGCGGCCACATAAAGAGCATGAACAGCCGCGGAATGACCGGTGTCGGGCGCAACGACAAGGAGATCACGGCAGGCGACGTGCGTCGGGCGATAGAGGCCGCCAAGGCGGTCGCGATCCCCGTCGACAGGGAGGTCGTCCACGTGCTTCCTTACGGCTTCGTGATCGACGGCCAGGACGGCGTGCGCGATCCCGTCGGCATGCTCGGGGTGCGGCTCGAGGTCGATGTCCACATCGTCACCGGGGCCGTGACATCCGTGCAGAACCTCATAAAGAGCGTCAACCGCGCCGGTTTCGACGTCGAGGGCGTGGTGCTGGAGCCGATAGCGTCGGCCGAATCGATCCTGACCGAGGACGAGAAGGATCTCGGCGTCGCGATGATAGACATCGGAGGCGGGACATCGGACATCGTGGTCCATCTTGACGGCTCCATCCGCCACAGCGAGATCGTCAGCCTCGGGGGCGATCACGTGACGCGCGACATTTCGGTCGGCCTCCGCACGCCTCATAACAAGGCCGAGATGATAAAGAAGGCGCACGGAAGCGCCCTCGTTTCGAGCGTGACCAACGGCCAGACCATCGCCGTTCCCAGCGTCGGCGATCGCGTCGACCGCGACGTTCCGCTGGCCGACCTTGTAGAGATCATCGAGGTACGGATGGACGAACTCATGCGCCTGATCCAGATGGAGGTTCAACTCACCGGTTATGGTGATCTCATCGCCGCCGGCGTCGTGCTCACGGGCGGAGCGTCGCTGCTGCCCGAGGTCGCCGAGATGAGCGAGACCATATTCGGATGTCCCGTGAGGGTGGGCAGACCCAGGTATATTTCCAATATAGACGAATACAAAAAGCTGGACGACCCAATCTATTCGACTGTGGCGGGGCTGGCCCGTTGCGGCCTCATTACCCGTGGAAAAAGAGATCGATGGGGCTCTAACTTCAGCATACTGGGCAGATTCGCGGGGCGGTTCAGAAGCTGGGTACGAACTAATCTGTAGAATAACTCACCGGGAGGAGAACAGGCAATGGCTTTCGAATTTGTTAACGAACCTAACGCGGGCGGGCGGCTCGTTGTCATCGGTGTCGGCGGGGGCGGCAGCAATGCAATCGATCACATGATAGAAGCGAAGATATCGGGCGTGGAATTCATCGCCGTCAACACTGACGCGCAGGCGCTCGAGCGAGCGAGCGCGCCGATCAAGCTGCAGCTCGGCGCCGTGCTGACGAAAGGGCGCGGCTCCGGCGGCAACCCCGAGATCGGCCGGCAGGCCGCGTTGGAGGACGTGGACCTGATTCAGCAGAGCCTCAGAGGGGCCGAGATGGTGTTCGTGACCGCCGGCTTCGGGGGCGGCACGGGCACGGGCGCCGGCCCCGTGATTTCGGAAATTGCGAAGGGGATGGGCGCCCTGACGGTCGCCATCGTGACGAAACCGTTCGATTTCGAGGGCAAGCCCCGGCACGACAACGCTCAGGTCGGCGTCGACGATATCCGCAAATGTGTCGATACCCTGATCGTCGTGCCGAACCAGAAGCTGCTCGAGGTCGAGATGATCGACAGGAACACGACCATCGTCGAGGCGTTTCGCAAGGCGGACGACATACTGCGGCAGGGCGTGGAGTGCATCTCCGGTCTCATTACGATGACCGGTCTTATCAATCTGGACCTCAACGACGTGCGCCGGATCATGTCCGACAGAGGCTCGGCGCTCATGGGTGTCGGCTCGGCCGCCGGAGAGGACCGCGCAGTCGAGGCCGCCAAGAGGGCGATCACCTCGCCGCTTCTCGAAAGCTCCAACATGAACGGCGCGAAAGGAGTCATCATCAACATCGTCGGCGGCACAGACCTGTCGCTCTACGAGGTGAACGAGGCCGCCACGATCGTGTCGAAAGCCGCCGAATCCGACGCCAACGTTATCTTCGGAGCCGTGATAGATCCGGACCTCCGGGACGAGATCAAAGTGACGGTAATCGCAACCGGCTTCGAGACCGAGTATGATCGCGGCAAAAACGCCATTCCGAGCGAGCCGGGTAAACCCATGGAACTGTTCTCTTTCGAGGAACTCGGCAACACGCCGGCCTACGTGAGACATTCAAAAGGCAAAAAGGCGCCCGTCATCCGCGCAAGGAGCAGCGAGCGGGTTCTCAAAGAGGACCTGGAGATCCCCACTTTCCTGCGGCGGCGGGGCGGGCGAAAGGCTCCGACGGGACCGCCCGGCAAAATATGAGAAGTCCGGCGCCCGCGCCGGAAACATGAGCCGTCTGATCGAGCAAATGAAAAAAAGCGCTGGTCAACTGGAAAAATACCGCCGCGCAAAGCTCTCGGCAGAAAAAGGAGCGTCGCCTCTCGGGAGCGGCTCGCTGAGTGTATGCCTGGTGTTCCCGAATACGTATCGCGTGGGGATGTCGAACCTGGCCGTTCACACTCTGTATTCCATACTGAACGGGAGGAGCGATTGTGTGTGCGAGCGGAGTTTCTGTGAGGAACCGCTCACCGGGCATTCGCTCGAGACCGGCTCGAGTTTGGGGACGTTTCATATTCTCGCCTTCACGATCTCGTTCGAACTCGACTACCCAAACGTGCTCAGGGCGCTTGCCGCGGCGCGAATACCGCTCCGGAGCGCCGACCGCGACTGGTCACATCCGCTTGTCATCGCGGGCGGGCCCTGCATCTTCTCCAATCCGGAGCCCCTGGCCGACTGCTTTGATCTGTGCGTCATAGGTGAGGGCGAAGAAGTCATCCATGAGATCATCGACGCCTTTGCCGGAGCGCGCGAGAGCGGCCATGACAGGCCCTCGACGCTGCTTGGGCTTTCGGAGATTCCCGGTGTTTACGTGCCTTCCCTTTTCGAGCCCGTCTACTCGGACGACGGCCGATTCTCTGGCATGGAGGCGGCCAATGGGCGCCGTCTTCCCGTAAACTCGCGCGTCGTTTCGGACCTCGACTCGCACGCGTGCTGCTCAGCCATCGTGACGCCCGCGACGGAGTTCGCCGACATGTTCCTGATCGAGCTGGGGCGGGGCTGTCGCCGAGGATGCCGGTTCTGTTCGGCCAGCCATATTTACCTCAGGCGCGAACGCTCGCTCGAGTCGCTCAAAGAGCAGATTTCGGGCGGAAAAACGCTTTCGGACAGGGTGGGCCTTGTGACATCGGATCTCGCCGATTTTTCGCGCGGCAGCGAGCTGATCGATTTTCTGCTCGACAGTGGTCTGGGTTTTTCGGCCTCATCGGTGAGGGCCGACGCCGTCACGGACGACCTTTTGGAGGGCTTGAAAAAGAGCGGACAGCGAACGCTCACCCTGGCGCCCGAAGTCGCCACCGAAAGGCTTGCGGCGTTTGTCGGGAAAAGAATCACCTCGGACGATCTGCTCGGGGCCGTCGAAAGGGCGCTTGCGCGCGCAATCGTCAACTTCAGGCTCTACTTCATGATAGGCTTTCCCGGCGAGGCCGAGGAAGACGTCGCGGCCATAGCCGAACTCGTATCCGGCGTTCACGGGGCGATGCGGAAGGCGGCCGCCGGTCTCAAAAAGATAGGAAGGCTGACCGTCAGCGTGAACCCCTTTGTTCCCAAACCGTTCACGCCTCTCGAATCGGCCCCGCTCGCCGAAGTGGGAGAGATGACGAGGCGGATAAGGATGCTCAGGGAGCGCCTGAGCCGTGTCGGCAACACTCGCCTGACCGCGAAAAGCCCCCGAATGGCGCGACTGCAGTGCGCGTTCGCCCGAGGCGACAGGAGGGCGGGCCGCCTGGCCGAGGCGATCGCAGAGGGCGCAACGCCGGCGCAGGCCATGCGCGCGTTCGGGGATGAAATCGAGCGATCCGCGGCCGCGCAGTCCCGGACCCGCTCGGAGCTTCCCTGGCAAGTGATCCGGCCGCCTGCCGCCCGCGCAAAAACCGGCGAGGGAGAGAGTCTGAATTGAAATACAGGCGGTTGTCTATTCTCGTAATGGCATTGCTGTTTGCCGGCTCCTTCCCGGTTTCGGTGCTCGGCCAGGCGGGCGGACAGGCCATCTCGAAAGTGAAACTCACGGCGCAATCACTGCCTTCGAGCATGAAAATTACAGAGGAGGTCTTTGCGAACGCCAGACAGCTGGCCGCCATTCGGGGGAAAATAGGCTTTCCCCTGATCGGGCTGCTTAACCAGGCAATAGTCCTTGACACCCATAGGGCCAGGGTCAACTACATGGCTATCCCCGACGAAAACTGGGTCGGTTTCGGATATTCCAAACTCGTGGATAGAGAGGGTCAC
>CBDUSG010000254.1:0-5520 GCA_965369575.1 uncultured bacterium
GAGGATGCCGGCCTCGAACCTCGACGGTGCGCTCGCCGTCAGCGAGACGACTTCCCCCGGGGTCTCTGCGCGAACGAACACCCCGGCTCGTGAGCCTCGTCGAGCTTGCCGATGCTCAAAAAGAAACTCCCGGCGATCTTCGGCCCCATAAATCTGAACCGTCCCTTAAATTCTTTACTCAATTCATCCAGCCCGCCAGTCAGGCCGGAGATGAAATTTGCGAACGATCCGTGTTCCTCGATTATCTTCTCCAGGCGCCGGGCGTTCTCGATGGTCGATTCAATTTTCAGCCTGTTCCTGATAATGCCCTTATCCTTCAGGAGGCGGGCGACGTCCTTTTCCGTGAACGCGGCGACGCGGTCAATCGAGAAATCGGCGAAGGCCTTCTTGAAGGCCGGGCGCTTTTGGAGCATCAGGCGCCAACTTAATCCGGCCTGGAATATCTCGAGGGTCAGCCGCTCGAAAAGTCCGTCGTCGTCATCGAGCGGAATCCCCCACTCTTTGTCGTGGTACTCGATGTAGAGCGGGTCATCGCCGACCCACGAGCATCTCTTTGTTTTCTTGCTCATAGCGCTGCCCCCCTTGAAACTGATGACCGCCATCCGGCGTAAGCATACCTATAATCCGAGCTGTTTTGCAATAATCTCCATCATGATCTCGGTCGTGCCGCCGCCGATGCTGTACATGCGCGCGTCGCGCCACGCTCGCTGCACGTAGTATTCCATCATATACCCGTAGCCGCCGTGGAGCTGCAGACACTCGTCGGTTACGCGCCTGGCGACGTCGGTGGCGACCGCTTTGGCCATGGAGACCTCTTTGACACACTCCATCCCGCGATCGAACATCCAGCAGGCATGATAGGCGAGCCGGCGGGCAGCCTCGATTGACGCGGCCATGTTCGCAATCTTGTGACGGGTAATCTGGAACTCCGAGATCGGCTTGCCGAACTGCTTGCGATCCTTGACGTATTCGATGGTTTCGTCGAGCACGAGCTGAGCGGTCGCCAACGGCAGGACAGCGCCGACAAGGCGCTCCCCTTGAAAGTTTTTCATGACCTCATAGAATCCCTTGCCCTCCTCGCCCAGCATATTTTCGCGAGGAACGCGGACGTCTTCGAATATCAGCTCGGCCGTGTCCGACGTCAGATGGCCGACCTTTTTCAGCTTGCGGCCGACCGAAAATCCGGGCGTGTCAGTGGGCACTACAAACAGGCTGATCCCGCCGTATTTGGCCGACTTGTCGGTCCGCGTCGCCAGCATGATGAAATCCGCGCGCGCCCCGTTTGTTATGAATATCTTTGTTCCATTGATAACGTAGTCGTCGCCGTCACGGACCGCGGTAGTCCGCAAGCTGGCGACGTCGGAGCCCGCTCCGGGCTCGGTGATGCCGAGGGCGGCTATCATCTCGCCCCGAATGGCGGGAGCCAGATATTTCTCCTTCTGCTCATGGGTTCCGATCATGGAGAGCGGCGGCGTGGCCATTTCGGATTGCACCAATATCGCCAGCGCGACGCCGGCCGTGCGCCCGCGCGCAAGCTCTTCGCACAGGACAACCGTATAGAAGAAGTCGAGGTCCGATCCGCCGTATTCCTCGGGATAGCGGATGCCGATAAATCCCAAATCCCCCGCCTTTCGAAAAATCTCGTTCGGAAAGTCCTCCTGCTCCTCCCATGCGTCCGCATGCGGGAGTATCTCCTTTTCCACAAAACCGCGAGCGGTCTTACGAAACATCTCATGCTCTTCCGTGAAGTAGCAAGATTCCATGACGTGTTTACCTCCTGAAGCTCCGAAGTTCTTTGCGCGATAGAGCGCTCATCCTACGGGACGGAATTTGGGAAGCACAACCTCCTCGGTCGCTTCCTCGAAGACAACCTCGACGGGCATGTCCACGCGTACGTCTCCCGGCGCGACACCGATCAGGCTGGACATCATGCGAGGGCCCTCATCCAGTTCTATTATTACGACGACATACGGTACATCGGATGAAAAGGGAATTGTGGGAGGTCTCTCGACGACGCTGAATGTGTGGACCCTTCCCCTGCCGCTCGCCTCGAGCCATTCGACATCTTCCGAAAGGCAGTGCGGGCAAAAATTGTTGGGAAAGAAGAAAAACTTGTCACAGGCCCGGCACTTCGGCAGCAGCAATTTATGTTGCCTGCATCCTTCCCAATATTTCCTGGTGTTCTCGGTTATGTTCGGCAGCGGTTTTTCGTAATCGCTCATGCTTATTGCACCTTTGCCAGCAAAAGGGCGGAAATGGATGAAAATATTCCGCCGACGCCGCTCACGAACCCGATTTCGGCGTCTTTTACCTGTCGTTCGGGTTCGACCTCGCCGCGCAGCTGCCTGACGGCCTCGGTGATGTGGAACAGCCCCGAGGGCAGCCCTGGATGGCTGTGCGAGAGGCAGCCGCCGTGGGTAATGATCGGAAGCTCGCCACCCAGCTCTATACGCGTGCCGTCGCCTACGAACGGCCCGCCCTCCCCTTTCGCGCAGAACCCGAAATCCTCGAGCGTAATAATGGGCGTTATCGAAAAGCAGTCGTACAACTGGGCGAAATCTACGGCGGAAGGACTCACTCCAGCCATATCGAAGGCATCGCGTCCGGCAGCAACCGCCGGCGTGCTCGAGAAGCTCTCGCTCATCGTGATGTGTTCCTGTCCGGTCTTGAGGCCGACCCCGATGATCTCGACCGGTTCCTTCTTCAGGTCGCGCGCCCGCTCGAGCGTGGTCACGATCAGCGCTCCTCCGCCGTCGGATATGAGCGAGCACTCGTCTTTGGTGAACGGATGGGCGATCGGCTTGCCGCTCAGGATTTCCTCGACACTCAGCTCGTTACGCTTCTGCGCCTGCGGATGCAACGCGGCATGCCTCCTTACGGACTTTGTCACCTGCGCCATCTGCTCGCGGGTGGTCCCGTACTCGGCCATATGGCGTACGGCGTACATGCCGTAGCCCGCGATGAGGGTCGGGCCGTAGGGCATCTCGAAGTCATCATGCCCGCCCGAGGCGAACAGGGCAGTCACGTCTCCGCCGAAAAGCTCGAACATGCGCTCGAAGCCGCAAAGCGAGCGCAGCGAATCGGCCGAGGCGATGAGGGCGACCTCGCACATCTCGCTGTCGATGGCGTTGGCGGCGGTCATGATATTGAGGATGTGCGTCGCACCCCCTATCTGCATAAGCGAGTTGTATCGCGGCCTCAGTCCCAGGTATTCGGCCAAAAGCACGCTGTACATAGGATGCAGAACGGCGAAAGAGCCGGTGGTCAGCAGCCCGTCGATGTCGTTCTTGTCGATGCCGCAATCCTGTACCGCACGCACGAGCGCTTGCCGCGACAGGTCGAAGCTGTCCATGCCCGGGACCGTGCCGAGATCGCTCTCGCCTATACCCGCAATGGCGATTCGTTTTCTCCAGGGTATCGTCAACTATCGCTCCCGGCTCTCATTATCTTTTTCGAGCAGCCGCACGCATGTGCCGTAATGTATCCGCACGGTATCCTGTACGTCGCGGGAATAGCCGCCTGCAAGAACGACGCAAAGCGGAACTCCGGCATCGCTGAAAGCCCCTATGATCATGTCGTCGCGGCGGCGGAACCCGTCGTGCGTCAGCCGAAGCGCGCCGAGCTGGTCTTCCTCGAATGGGTCGGCTCCGGCAAGGTAGAACACGAAGTCGGGCGCGAACTCGTTTTGAATTCGCCCGATCGCACCGCCCAATTTTTCCAGGTACTCGTCATCGCCGACGCCGTCGTCGAGGCCGATGTCGAGGTCGCTGCGCTGTTTGATCGGGTAGTTGCGCTCCTGATGGATGGAAAACGTGAACACCGACGGCTCGTCACGGAAGATATGGGCGGTACCGTTTCCCTGGTGCAGGTCGCAATCCACAATGGAAATTCGGGCGGCCTTTCCCTCAGTCAGAAGCTTGCGCGAGGCGACCGCCACGTCGTTGAAGAAGCAAAAACCCTCCGCATGATCGGCGAATGCGTGGTGGTAACCGCCGGCGAGATTCACGGCGCGGCCGGATATCGCCGCATGCTCGGCGGCCATGATCGTGCCGCCGGTGCTGAGCAGAAAAGCGTCGATTACATTGCGCTTAACGGGAAGCTCTGAGCTGAAAGTGGCTGGTGTGAGGCGAGCATTGAGCGCGTCGTCCAAATATGCAGGATCATGAACAAGCGCAAGCTCTTCGCGCGAGGCGGGGCGCGGCTCAACCAGTTCGGTCCCTCTTAAGCCGAGCTTTCCGCCACGATCAAGCATCTCAAAAAGGAGCCCGTATTTCTCGGTTGGAAACACGTGCAGCCCCAGGTCGCAATAGTAAAGCGGGGAATGCACAAGGGCTGTCATGCTGAGCTCTCCGACATCTCAGTCGTTAGGCGGCGCGTGGGCTCGGGGTGAAACTGAAAACGATGCGATGCGTCTCTGGAGGTCGCCGGCTTTACATTTGCGGGCCCGTGGGCAAGCGTTAAACTGGCCAGCCAGTCAAATATGGGAATATTATAGGCGCTTTGGAAGAACTTGTCAAGCATGTAGGGGGAATAGAAAGTTGTATCCATCTCGATCTGATAAGGCTGCTAAGCGGGGTTCGGCGGGGCAAGGCTTTCCGCGCTCGGGCCAGCCGATCGCATGTTTGCCGTTGCGCCATGCCGGGCACACAAAAAAGAAGGGGAAGGCGCCTTCGCCTTCCCCTTCCAAATGTGCAGGGGGATTCTGGGCTTTATACGACTACAACAACGCGTGCAGCGTCAAATGACGCTACGGACACATGGTGTAGGTTCTCTCCTCCACACCACCATTGACCGCGGCGTACATCGGCGACACCGGGAACGCCGTCGAAGTCATGTCATACCTGTGGAAGTCCACATGGCCGTCCAGATAAAGCACGTTCTGGCCGGCGGGCACGTGACTGAACTCGGAAATCAGCGTCGAAATCTGGTCCCACATGATCGGAACGACGCTCGAGCCCTGCTCGGTGCCGGTGAAGATCGTGTTGATGTCGGTGATCAGGAAACGGTCAACGCCCGTCGTCAGCCTGTTCACCGTGCTGCTGCCCGAGTTACCCGATCCCGCGAAGCCGAACGAATTCAGGTTCACGTTCCTGTCGCGCCATCCGTTGGTGACGCTGTCGGTGATGGGCAGCACTGTGTTAGCCCACGTGTATGTCGAAAGAGTGGAAAGCATCGTGTTATTTGTCATGATCAGATAGCCGGTGTACACATAGCTGACGGTGGAGATACACACCGGATGCACCGTTCCGGGCGACAAGCCTTGGTAGGTGGCGGTCAGCCGGAAGTTGGTGTTCGGGTTATATTCCGGATCCGAGGGACAAGCCAGAATGGCGGCGTCCGTCAGATATTCCGGATACAAGGCGTTCGATTCGAACAAAAAGCGCGAATACATGTCATCCAAGACAGGCAGGCGCTCTTTGTTCTCGTTTGCATAAAGGGTCAGAACCAGACCGCACTGCTTGAGGTTGTTTACACAAGCGGTGCGACGGGCCGATTCCCTTGCCTTCGCCAGTGCCGGCA
>CBDUSG010000255.1:0-5494 GCA_965369575.1 uncultured bacterium
CCCAACGTCATTTCCTCTTACCTCCTCAAGGTTGACCTCTTCCTCTCTCTTGAAACCGTCCTTGGGCAGCACGTGTTGCACCGAGTACTTCGACCGCAGTCTCAGGCCGATCGGCTGCATCGTGGGCAGGAACGGAAGCACGTTCTCCGGCTGCGGCACGGTGATAAGCTCATATTCCTTGGTGCCCAGGCCGATCTTCTCGCCGGTGTTGGGCTGTATCATCTCGTCGACACCGACGAACGAGCCACAGGACGTCAGTTTGCGCACGCCTGGCTCCATGACGCCCTTATCCTCGGCCATCGAACCGGGTACACCGTACGCCGCGGTCGCCATGTCGAGGCCGGCGACGTCTATGGCCACGGGGTCCTGCGACGCGAACACGCCCATGTTGGGCACGAAAGAGCGGTCGCTGAAACTCACGCAGTCGCACCACGGCGACATGTCGATCGCCATGTTGATATAGCCGATCTTGCCGGGTTTGAAGGTCTTGGTCGTGGCAAGCGCGCTGTCGGCCATGGCCGCTGCGGAGACGTCGAAGTGGTCTTCCGGGAAAAAACCGACTCCGCACATCACCAGCACTCCGAAGCAGCTCTGGCAGCCGCAGCATTTTTCGTCCTCCCACGTGATGCCTTCCTCGGTGACGTGGATCGAGTCCTCGGGACACATGTTGTTGCAGAGCATCATTACCGGGCAGTCGGCGCCTTTGCAAAGCTGCGGGTAAAACGGCCGCTTGCTCATGCTGTACTTCGGGTGCAGCCCCATGTGCAGGTTGTACTTGCCCCGCTTCGAGGCGCACCCGACGCCGATGTTCTTGATGGCGCCGCCGTAGGTGCCCATGGGATGCCCCTTGAAGTGAGTGAGCGCGATCATCGCATCGGCCATTGCGATCGCCGAGGCGACGTACTGCTCCTTAAGGATGAAACCTTCGGGCAGGTCGACCTTGACATCGTCCGAGCCGAGGAACCCGTCTCCGATCACGATCGGGCATCCGACCGAGGCCGGCGTGAACCCGTTGCGGTGAATCGTGTTCAGATGGTCGAGCGCGGTGGCGCGGTGTGCGAAAGGCGTGTAGGGCAAAGTGGTCGTATCGACGACCATCGGATCACCGCCCAACTCCTTCACCTTGTCGACGAGTGCCCGCACATACACCGGACGCAGGTATGCGGTGTTGTTCCACTCGCCCATATGCAGCTTGATCGCAACGACGTCGCTGGGAGCGATCGTGTTTTGAAGCTCGGCGGCCTCGAACACGGTCAGCATCTTCGCGACGAGGCTGTCCTGGATCGCCTTGGCGCGATCGTCCATGTAGAAAACCTTCGATGCCATGATGGACCTCCGTGAAGTGAGAAGTTTCGTCCCCTTGGTTTATTTGTCGTTTCCAGGGATTTGCTTCGCTTGCGGCGGGGAAAATCCCGAAAACACTATATCAGATTCATTGGATGATTGCAATTCATTCCGCGCTGCCGGAAACCGCTATTTTCCTTTGGAATTTGGGGCCAGAATCGGATAAGGGAATTCATGGCGCCGGCCGCCGGTCGTCCGTCGGTGTTCGACCTGTTCCCGGCGGCGGCCGCCTGATGATGAGGACCATGAGTCGCCCGTGCGAGCGTCGAATTTCCCGCTCTCCCCCACTCGATGAACGGATCAGCGGCCTTTGAACTCAGGCTTGCGTTTCTCCGTGAAGGCCCGTACACCCTCCTTCTGATCCTCGGTCGCAAAGAGCATCGCGAACGCCTCGCGCTCGAGAGTGAGCGCCGACTGCAAGTCTCTGTCCGCCCCCATGTTCATGACCGTTTTCGCGAGCCTGAGACCGAACGGCGGCCGTGCTGCGAGCTTTGCGGCCAGCTTTTTCGCCTCCTCGAACAGGTCCTCGACCGGGACGACGGTGTTGACTAGCCCGAGGCGCTCTGCCTCTTTCGCGTCGATGTGATCGCCGGTCATGACGAGTTCCTTGGCTTTCGTCATCCCGATCAGGCGCGGTAATCTCTGCGTGCCGCCGGCTCCGGGTATGAGCCCGACCCGAATCTCTGGCTGCCCGAACCTGGCCGTGTCCGCCGCTATCCTCAAGTCACAGCACATGGCCAGTTCGCAGCCGCCGCCGAGGGCGTAGCCGGCAATAGCCGCAATGACCGGCTTTCCCATTCGCTCGATGTAATCGTAAGGGTTGTTTCCGGAAAACCTCGCCTTGAACATTTGCACGACGTCGGGAGCGGCGGCGTCCATCGCGCCGAGATCGGCTCCGGCGGCGAATACGCTGTCTCCGCCGGTGATGATGACGACACGTACCGAGTCGTCCCGGTCGGCGGTGGTGAGCGCATCATAGAGTTCTTCGATCAGTTCCGGGCTGAGGGCGTTGAGTTTTTCGGGCCGGTTCAGCGTGATAGTCGCAACGCTGCCTTCCTTTTCACATATGATGGTTTTATATGCCATTTTCGATGCCGTCTCGAGGGCGCCGGCGATCCCGCCCGAGGCGAGGCCGGACAAAAAAAAGAAAGAGCCTGAGGGGAAGCATGCGGCTTCCCCTCCGCTCCCAATTCGTTGTTACAGGAACAACGTTTTCAGCTTCATCGCCAGGCTCATGTCGCCCTTGACCTTGAGCTTACCGCTCATGAAGGCCATCTGACCGTCGAGCTTGCCGTTGAGGATATCCAGCCAGTCGCCGGAGCTGACCGTGATCGTGATGTTGGGAGAGGCATGCTCGCCCTCGCTGACGTTGCAGGCGCCATCGGCGATCTCGGCGTTCCATTTTCCACCGCCGTCACCGGTGACATCCCACTGGTACACAGCCTTCATACCGGCTGCTTTTTCGGCGTTAAAATTCGCGGACATGGCGTCAAAGCTTTCCTTGACTGAATCGGCCATTCGGGTTCACCTCCCTTCGTCCAGAACTTTTTCCCGTTAACTGCCCCGCTTTAACCGCCGGACTTTCAAGTTGGAAATCCGGAGGTAGAGCCGGTTCTTAGCCAAACAGGGTCTTCATTTTCATTGCCAGACTCATGTCGCCTTTGACCTTGAGCTTGCCGCTCATGAAGGCCATTTGACCGTCGAGCTTGCCGTTGGTGATGTCGAGCCAGTCTTGCGCGCTGACCGTGATCGTGATGTTGGGAGAGGCGTTCTCGCCCTCGCTCACGGTAATCGCGCCGTCGGCGATCTCGGCGTTCCACTTGCCGCCGCCGTCTCCGGTGATGTCCCACTGGTACACGGCTTTCATGCCGGCCGCCTTCTCGGAGTTAAACGCTCCAGGCATGGCGTTGAAAATTTCCTTTACGCTATCAGCCATTTCAGATTCACCTCCTTTTGTCTTGAAATTTCTCCCGCGGGCCATCTTCTTTCCCTGTCCGGGCTTTTCGGTCCCGCGGGCGCTTGGATACCGGGAAGCCGGGCTCGACCTCACCCGCTTGGTCCCCCCTCTTCCAAAGCCTATCCGCCTTCGAGCGGCTGCCGCTTTGGCCGGGCCTTAAACTGCTCCCGCCTCTCTCAGACGATCTACGTCATCGGATGAGTAACCGATCTCCGCCAGCGCGCTCTCGGTGTGTTCGCCGAGCAGCGGCGCGGGCAGGCGCTCGTCATCCGAGTTCCAGCCGGAAAATTTTATCGGCATGCCGATCTGTTTTATCTTGCCTTCGGTCGGATGCTCGGTTTCGAAAAGCATCCTTCGGTGCAGCACATGCGGGTCCTCGAAAACCTCGGCTATGGTGTTGGCCGGTCCCACACAGATGTCGTACGGCGCGAGGTATTCGAGCCAATCGTCGAGCGTTTTACTCGCGAATATGGCGGCGACGTCCGACGCCGTGGCCTCGGAATCGTCGAATTGCTTTTCGACGAGGTCCCCGCGTTCCACGGCGCGGCAGAAGGCGGTCCAGAATTTCGGCTCGAGGGCGCCCAATGTGATGTAGCGCCTATCCTTCGTTTGATACACGGCATAGCATGGATACTGGCCCGAAAGGCGCATCTTGCCGCGCTCGAGCATGTCGCCGTCTGCGAGGTGTTTGGCCGCATGGATCGTGAGCATGCTAACGACGCCGTCAGTCATCGAGACATCTACGTAGCGGCCCTTCCCGGTCTGTGAGCGCCCGATGATCGCGGCGAGAATTCCTATGACCGCGAACATTGCGCCGCCGGCCAGGTCGGCTATCTGGACAGCCGGCAAAACAGGCGGTCCTCCGCGCAGCCCCGTCATCGACAGCACTCCCGCGATGCCGATGTAATTGATGTCATGCCCGACCTCGTCGCGGTACGGGCCGTCCTGCCCATAACCGGATATCGAACAATATATCAAACGGGGATTGATTTTGGAAGCGGTTTCGTAATCGAAGCCAAGCCTTTTCATCACGCCCGGGCGATTGCCCTCGATGAGCACGTCGAAGTCGCCGAGGAGCTTTTCGAAGGCCTTTTTCCCTTCCTCGTGCTTGAGATTGAGCGTCAGGCTGCGTTTGTTGCGATTAATGGCGGCGAAAAGGGCGCTCATGTTCTTGAGCATCGGCGGGCCCCAACGCATGTAGTCGCCCTCGCCGGGCGCCTCGATCTTGAGCACGTCGGCGCCCATGTCGGCCAGCAGCATCGAGCAGTACCCTCCGGGCAGGAGCCGGGTCAGGTCGAGTATCTTTATTCCTTCCAGAAGCTGATCCGATGTGGCTTTATCGTTCATGGGCGAGAACTTGTTCTGTCTTCCTGACTCGGTCTATTCTGACGCATCTGGTATCCTCACGCCAGCCCGCGCATTTTCAATATCGCCTGCAGGTTGGTCGGCGCTATGTCGTCGATGTCTATCCGCGCATCCACTATCGCCAGCCTGCCGCAGGCCATCGCCTCTTTGAGCACGGGCTCTATCTGATCGGGTTTTTCGATGATGTATCCGGCCGCTCCGAAGCTCTCCGCCAGTTTCACAAAATCGGGATTCCCGTATTCGCTTCCGTGAATCCTGCCGCCGTAAATGACCTGCTGACCGTAGCGAAGCGCCCTGTAGCTGTTGTCGTTGAGTATGACGGCGGTAGCCACGATCCCCTCGCGGACGCCGGTTTCCACGTCCTGCAGGGTCATCATGAAATCGCCGTCGCCCAAAATGCCGATGGCGGGGCGCTCCGGCTCGACGATCTTCGAGGCCAGCAGCGCCGCAAAGCCGAAACCCATCGCCCCGAAATTGTTCGGCGCCATGAAGGATCTCGGGCTCTCCACCCGGAGAAAAGCGGTCACGTAAAGGCTGTTGAGTCCGGCGCCGCACGCGAATATCGCATCCTTGGGCGCCAGTTCAGAGATGGCCTTCACAACCCGCCCCGGCGAGAGCGGGGCCTTATCCGACGATGCGGCGTACTCAAGCTGCGCTTCCCACTGGTCCTTCACGGGAAGGATCGTGTCCATGCAATCGTCTGATTTCCTGATGGGATCGGCATCGAGCCTTTGAAGAAATCTTTCGAGGAAGTCGCCCGCGTCCGCTGCGACGGGCATCAGGTCCACCCTGTACGAGTCCGGCTGCAGGCTCAGGGCTTCAGGGTCC
>CBDUSG010000256.1:0-5462 GCA_965369575.1 uncultured bacterium
ATTTCCGAGATTCCGGGCTCATCGGCCTCTTCATCCTCCGGCGCGGCAACCGGCACGGGGGCCTCGGTTTTGGTCCGCTCGGGCGGCGGCTCAGTCGCCGCCTTATCGGCGTCTGTCTCCAGCCCGGCCAGCCTCGCCCGCAAGGCCTCGGCTTCCTCGCGGTGCGCGCGCGCCTGCTCCTCGGAACTTTCGCGGGCCCTGGCGAGTTCTTTCATGGCATCCTTGACCTGTTGTTTCAGGGAATCGGCTATCTCCGTGTGCTCGGATTTCAGCGTCGCAATTTCATCTATCTGCGCCTGAGAGGTGCCGGCATCCTTTTCTTTCTCTGCTACGACGCTCTCCAATTCCTGAACTTTTGCGAGCAACTCTTTCTGCGATTGTCCTTCGCCCTCCCCCTCGAGTTCGCTCAGGCGGCTTTCGAGCTGTTTCATCTGCTCCTGCTTGGCGCCGATTTCGTCATCCTTTTCCGCAGATTCCGATTCGAGTCCGGCGATCTGTTCTTGCAGTTTGGCCGCTTCTTTGATTTTCTCTTCGCTTCCCGCCTGAAGATCGGCGAAGTCCAGCCGCAGGGCGGCCAGCATCTTTTCCTTCTCCGAAAGCTCGGCCTCGAGAGGGGAGAACTTTCTATCGCCCTCCATGCCCTTGCCGCTCTTCCTGGCCAGATCCTTTCGGGCCGAATCCACCGAGCGCTGCAGATCGGCAATATGGCGATCTTTTTCTTTCGCCAGTTTTGCCGATCTTGCCGTCTCTTCCTGAGCGCTTTTCAGCATTCTCTGGTGCTTTTTCAGGTCTTTGTCGATCGCCTTGGCGCCTGATTTCAGCCCGCCGATCTGTTCGGAGGCGGCTCTCAATTTTTCGTCGAGAGAAGAGACTTTCTCATTTAGTTTGGCTGCGACCTTGTCTTTGGATTCGATCTCACGGTCTCGTTGCGCGAGTCCGCTTGAGAGATCTTGGGCTTCCTCGCCGCGGCGCTTCCGCTCGTCTTCAAGCTTGGAGATTTTTGCGGCCGCTCCTTTTTCCTTTGCGGCTGCTTCTTTCTTTTGCTCTTCAACTTGCGCCTCGAGCCCTGAAACGGTCGTCTTCAAGCCGTTAATTTCCCCAGACGCGCGCCCGAGTTTGTCCTCCAGGGTGGTCTTGGTCTCTGACAGCGACTTCTCGAGCGCGGCAGACCTTGCTTTTTCTTCCTCGACTTGTCTGGCCGAGTCTCCGCGGGTCGCCTCGACCCGCTCCGTCAGTTCAGCTGCCCGGGCCTCTGTCTCAGCCAGCCTGGCCTGAAGGTTGGCCACTTGATGTTCGGATTCCTGGAGCCGCCCGGCCGACTCATTAACGGTGGTGGTGAGGTTGGCCTCAGATTGCGTTTTCTCTTCGTTTACGGCAGCGAGTTCGGCGGCGAGGCGGGAGACCTCGGCATCGAGCTTTTCCACCTCTTGTCTGCTCGTATCCAGTTCCGCCGTCTGGCCGTCAATCTGCGCTCCAAGATTCTGGAGATCGCCATCACGCTGCCTGATCTGCTCCTCGAGGCTGCCGATGCGCTCGTTCGCTCCCTGCTCTTTTTCGCTCGATTGCCGATCGCGCTCGCCCACCTCGTCGCTGAGCCCTGCTATTGAGGCCTCAAACTCTTTTATTTTCGAATCTTTGCTCGAGATGTCCGCATGGCGCTCTTCGGCCTCTTTGGTCAGTTCCGCCAGACGGTCATTGAGAGAGCCAAGTTGTTCCCGGAGGCCGTCGCGCTCCTTCGTCAGTTCATCTATCTGGCCGAACCGAGCCTGCTGTTGGTCTCCTGCTTCGTCCAGATTGCGTCTTGTCGAGGCCAGTTCCGCCTCCAGCGTCGAAACCCTCTCGTCGAGCCCCGTCGCGCGCTGCTCGCTCGACTGCTTTTGTGAGCGTTCGTCCTCGAGTTGGCCGGAAAGGCTATCGATTTCGCTCCGGAACTGCGCTTCGAGCTCGGAGGCGCCCGCCAGCGCTTCATCTTTTTCGGAGAGGGCGCGCCGGACTTCCGCAATTTCCGAATCCTTGGATCCTCTTGACTCGTCGAGGGAGGTGTTGAGAGAGGCAAGCTCGGCCTCGAGGCTCTTTGTTTTTTCGGTCTCCGAGCCCAGCTTCTCTCCGGCGGCTGCTGCAGCTTTCTCGCTTTTCTGCAGTTTCTTCGAAATCGAATCGAGGCGCGATTGCAACTGGTCGCCCTGCTTTTCGGCTTCTTTGCCGACCGACTTGAGTTCCTTTTCCTTCGATTCAAGGTCGGCGAGCAGTTGTCGTTCCCGCTCGGCTCTCTCTTTGGCTTCGGCGGCACGACGCTCGGATTCCGCCTCTAGTTTTGAGCGGACTTCCTGAAGCTGTTTCGTCAATGTTTCATGCTTTTGGGTGCCCGCGTTTTGCAGATCCTCCGTGTCGGACAGCTCGGCCGACTTGAGTTCCAGTTGCTCTTCGAGCTCTCGGATGCGTCCGTTAAGGTCCTCGACCGCGCCCTTTTGGAGCATGTTCTGATTCTGAAGCTCTGCCGCCTGCTCTGCAATTTCGGTCTTTTCCTTATCGTGCTCGGCCGCGCGCATTTCGCGCTCCTCGCGAAGCAGCTTGACGTTTTGATCTTTGTCTTCGAGCTGAATTTTCAGGGACGACAGCTCGTCTTCGCTGGTCTTTTTCAACTGCTCGATTTCGGCCTTGAGCTTCTTGAGGGTGGCGTCCGCCTTTTTCTGCTGACTCTCGCCGGAAGCAAATTCGTCCGATTTTCTTCCCAGATCGTTTTCGATATCCGAGAGGCGTGAATCCCTTTCCGCGAGTGCGCTCTCGTGGTCGGCCGTCAATTTCTCGACGAGCCGGTCGCGCTCTTCGATGTCCTTGGTGAGGCTTGCGATCTCGCCGGAAACGATTTTCTCCTGCGAGCGCAGGCGATCGTCCTTTTCCTTCAGATCGAGCTGGAGCTGCTGAATCTGCGCTGCGAGGTCCGAGCCCTCCTCGGTGGCGCTGTGCTGAAGCGATTTTGCGGCCTCGAGTCCCTCTTTCAGGTCGCTTGTCGCTTGCACCTGATCGGAAAGCCGCTGCTCGAGTTCCTTTATTCTCGCGCCGAGCTTGTCCTCACGCTTTCTCGCCTGCGTCTGCACCCATGAGCCGTATACCTGCTCGGCCGTGGCCGAGCCCTTGTCATTGCCCGCCTCGGCGCGAATTATCGCCAGGAACTCTTCCACCTTTTTCTTGTTCAGGGCCTGGCGGTTCAGTCTGGCGAACGTCTTGATATGGCCGGGCAGCTTCTTCAAGTATCTGATGTCTTTGCCGGCCTCCGCCATCAGGAGTTGAAGCACTTCGACGTCGAGCTTGAGACCCAGCCTGTCGCATTCGGCTTTGAGAATCCTGAGCCTGCCCTCGGGTTGTGGCGGGGAAAGTCGAGCGTCTATTCCGCCTCTGAGCCGGCTTCGGAAGCGTTCGCTGAAGCCCTGCATCTCCTCGATGGGATGAGACGAAGTAAGCACAACTTGCTTGGCGTTGTCCACGAAAGCATCGAAAAGCGAATAGAATCTCTCGCGGATATCGGGATCGCCGCAAAAACGCTCGATGTCGTCTATTATCAGAAGATCCTTGCGGCTATATGCCTCGTATAAGAATTCGTCGGAACCTCCGTTGGAGCCGCCATCCGCTCCGAGAAGGAATCTTTCGATGGGGAAATCATGCGGGATGTAAAGGAGCGAAATGTCCGGATGCGCCAGGGCCACCTCGGAGCTCAGGGCCGAAAGCAAGTGCGTCTTGCCGGAGCCGTGGTCCCCGTGAATGAGAAGAGGGGAATAGCCTTTTTCGAGCTGGACGATCGCTCCAAGCAGCGCAAGAGCGAACTTGTTCGATTCGTCCACTTCGAAAGAATCCAGCCTAAGCTCAGGCATTGGTGCCCCCTACCGTGATGCCTTCTATTCTCAGAGTGGGCTGCGCGTCGGATACGGGCGAGCCCTGGCCGTCTTTTCCGCAGGTGCCGACTCCGAAACCGAGGTCGTCGGCCACCATATCGATTTGCGCAAGCACTTTCGCCGAGTTGCCGATCAGCGACGCGCCTCTTACGGGCTCTTTGATCTCGCCGCCGCGAATCATGTGCGCTTCACCGACATCAAACATGAAATCGCCGTTTATCGTATTGACCTGGCCGCCACCCATACGCTTGACGTAAAGCCCTTTTTCCGTCGCGGCCACCACGTCCTCGGGTCCCGCCGAGCCGGAGACAATGAGCGTGTTGGTCATTCGGGGAATCGGCCTGTGGCGAAAAGACTCGCGCCTTCCGTTGCCCGTGGATGCGCGGCCGTCCTTTTTCGCCGTGCTCAGATCATACATATATGTCTTGAGAACCCCGTCGACAACAAGTTCGGTACACTGCGCGGGCGTCCCTTCGTCATCGAACGCGAAAGAGCCTCGCCTCCCGCCCAGCGTGGCGTCATCGTGAACCGAGACGGCTTCCGAGGCGATCTTCTCGCCGAGCTTTCCGGCAAAAACCGACAGGCCTTTCTGGACGAGGTCGGCCTCGAGACCGTGGCCGACTGCCTCGTGTATCATCGTTCCTCCGGCCTCGCTGCTTATGACCACGGGCATGATGCCCGCAGGCGCGGGCCCCGCGGCAAGCATCTTCAGGGCGCGCTCGGCTGCCAGCCGGGCGACTTGCGATGGGCTGACCTCGTCGAACAGCTCGAATCCCATAGAGCCGCCGACGGGCTCGTATCCCGTCTGAATAACGTCGTCCTTCCTGGCTACTGCCTGAACCAGAAAAATTATGTGATTCCGCTCATCCGACACAAAAAGCCCGTCCGAGTTCGCAACAACCACCCGCTGCTGCGAATCGCCGTATCTGACCTGCACCTGCGCGATCCTTTCGCCAAAAGACCACGCAACCTCTTCTCCTTCAAGTACTTTTGCTACCTTTTCGCCGGAATTGGTCTGCGAGGCATATTTGATCGCTTTGGCCCCGAATTCGACGTCCGAAACCTCTGGGAACACATACTTTGCAACAGGAGCGCTTATTCCCCTGCTGACTCGATCGGCGAGTTCGCGAAGGCCGGAGGCGGAGAGGTCATTTGTGGAAGCATATGCCGTCATATCGCCCACAACGACTCTCAAACCGGCGCCCCTGTCCGTCCCGCTAATTACGCGCTCTATTTTGCGGTCTTCGCATGCTATGGAGACCGTAGAGCGCTCTTCCAGGAAAATCTCTGCAAAATCTCCGCCATTGCCGAGCGCGGCGCGCAAAATTCCGGGGATTTCTTTTATGATGTCTATTTTGTTACCCTCCATTCTGCCGTGGCTTTCCCCCGATTATATGCCTTGCGAGGGGGAAAGTCAAGCAAAGCAAGGTAGGCAAGAGATGTATAAACCCTTAATACAACAATACTTAACAGACCATGCGGGATTTCGGCGGAACGTTCGCAATCGAGCCGATTCCACCCGGCTCGAAGGCGTTGAAATGTGAGGACGCGCGAGTCCGGACCAATGAAGGA
>CBDUSG010000257.1:0-5452 GCA_965369575.1 uncultured bacterium
CAAAGTGTAAAAGAAGAGATGCGAAGCATCTCACGTCCGCGGCCACTGGCCGCCGGCCGCTAGGCGCCGCCGAATCTCGCTTCGAACGACTTGAATTCGCCGGTGTAGGGCTCCTCGGTGACGCTTACGCCGGTGACGCTCGCGTGTGGCGGCCCGGTGCGGCACCACTCGATGAGCGCGTCCACATCCTCTCTCGAGCCCTCGGCCACGAGCTCGACGCTTCCCTCGGGCCGGTTCATCACCCAGCCGGTCACGCGCAGCCTCGCCGCCTGCTCGCAGGTCGAGTAGCGGAAAAAGACCATCTGGACGCTGCCCTCGACTACCGCGTGCGCTCTGACTTTGTCGGCCATCGTAGACCTACTTCACGCGGAGCTCGTTGACGACTCCCTTGACGCCCCAGCAGTCCTCGGCGACCTTCTTTGCGAGGTCTTTCTCTGCCCCGCTGAGGACGATGCCCGAGAGCTTGACCACACCGTCGCGGCTCGAGACCTCGATCTCGCTCGAATCGAGATTGCGGTTCACCATGAGCGCGGCGCGCACCAGCGCGACGACGCGCGCGTCGTCGACCTTCTCCAAAATCGACCTGTCGGGCTCGGTCTCGGCGGTTTCATCCAGTGACAACCTGAATTCCACCGACACGACGCCCTCGATATCGTCGGCGAGCTTGCGCGCAAGCTCGGCCTCGGCCGGGGTCGCAACCTTGCCCGTGAGAACGACGCGCCCGCGCTCGGAACTCACGCCGATGTGGCGAGCGTTGACGTGCTCGTTCAGAATCAGGGCGGTCTTGATCGACGCCTCGATCGTGAGGTCGTCGAGGCGCTCGCCCAGTGAGCGCTCGCGCGTGACCGGCTTGAACGTGAGCGCCCGGCTGACGACAATGTTGTTCTGGATTTTGTGAGCGCCTTTGATGCTGAGGGCGATTCCTTCGGCGAGCTGTTTTTGTATCTCGGTTCCCACGGCGCCCGTGAGCGTGATCGTTCCGCCCGAGACCTCGACTTCTATTTTCGAGTTATTGAGGTGGCGGTTGAGCGAAAGGGCGGTCTTGGTGGAGGCCGTGAGGCGGGCCTCGCTGAGCATACGGGCGACGTCTCTGCGCGCGTAGTACTTCTGGTACGACAAAATGGCAACAAGGACTGCGCCCAGGGCGAGGACTATCAGAAGAACCTTTTTCACGGCTTCCCTCCTGTCGTATTGGCCGACTTGGATGGCGTGCCTTCGCCTTTCAGGCAGTCTAGCAAATGGCTCCGAGCAATGTCAACGAAGCATCTGTAAAGGATGTGGCATCAGAATTTTCGGGCGCCGGGAAAAAATGACAAAAAGGTCGCTATGTGTGCCGGTTTTGCCGGTTTTGCCCGATTTTGGGGGATTTTCGGCCGTCTGGGGCCATTGTGGGGCCGGACCGTAGGATTCTATTTAACCATATGAAAACAAAGAGGTTGCACCTTGTAATCGGAGGCTTTTCGCCGAAAATTGCGCGCTGGTACGTTTTATGCTACTCACGCTCAGAAATCCGCCATTTGCGGATATCCGACATGGGAGGAAATCGATAGATGAGAAGCCATAAGCTAATCAGTGCGCTCCTGCTCGGGCTTGCGCTTGCCGCCGCGTTTGCGTCCGGCTCGTCGGCCGAGGAGGAATCCATCACGATTACGATCGACCGTAAAACCATGCCGCAGAGCCTGTTGCATCCCGGACGCTTCTTTACGAAACAGGAAACTGTGACGGTGTACGACTACGTCATCCGGAACTACTTGGGCAAGCCGATCGAGGATTTCATTGTCCAGACCGCCGCAGGCATGACAAAGATTCCCGTCGACACGGTAACCGAAATCCGGTTCCGGAACTGGATAAAAACGCGAACGAGCGATATTCCCAACATTGAGCGGGTAGTCGAGGCCGAGATGTTCTTTACCGACGGCACAATGATGCAAGTTCTCATGAATGCGGATTTCGGCACGATCGAGGGCCGGACCGAATTGGGCGATTTTTTCCTGAAAGACCCTGCCACGGTGAGACATCTTGTGTTCAACCGTGTTGAGGAGCCACTTATAGAGGAAGAGCCCGAGGTCGTCGAGCAGCCCGCAGCGCCGACCATCGAGCCGGAAAAGCCCGCTGCCCCGCTCGACAGCGACGGCGACGGAGTGCCCGATTACAGGGACGACTGCCCCGGTACGCCGCCGGGCGTGGAAGTCGATGAAAACGGTTGTCCCCCCGACTCGGACGGCGACGGCGTGCCCGACTACAAGGACAAATGCCCCGATACCCCGAGGGGAGCCCCGGTCAATGAAGCGGGATGCTGGACCATCAAGGGGATCAACTTCGATTACAACAAGTGGGATATCAAGCCGCAGTATCACGGGGCTCTGGATGAAAGCCTCCGGGTCCTGCGGATGAACCCGACGATGACTGTGGAAATCCAGGGGCATACTGACGATATCGCCTCGGAACAGTACAACCAGATTCTCTCGGAAAAGAGGGCGCAAGCCACCAGCGACTACTTCGTCACAAAGGGTATAGAGGCCGACAGGATTTCCACTCGGGGATTCGGAGAGATGAAGCCGATAGCCCCGAACGACACGCCCGAGAACCAGGCCAGGAACAGGAGAATCGAGATCAAGATATTGACTCGGTAGGATCGGCGCCGATTTCCGTCCGCAAGCGGAAAAATTCGGCGATGTCACCGGCAAGAATGATTCATGGAGACTTTTGGACTAATGGAACCCGCATCAAACGGGGATATCAAGGGAGGACAGGGTCACATGAAGAATCTCAAGCTCATTTCGTCGCTGGTCGTTGCAGCAATGCTTTTTGCCGTTGTCGCGCCCCACGCGGCGGCCGAAGGGGAGCAGGCCGACGCGATCACGATCACGATCGACCGCGCGGTAAAACCGCAAAGCTTTTTCCACATCGGACGATTCTTTGCCCCGAGGAGAGAAGCGACCCTCACGGTTTACGATCCCATAATCAGGAACTACGACGGCAGGCTGACCGAGAAATTTACGATCCAGACCGCCTCGGGCCGCACGGATATTCCCATAGACTCGGTCCAGGCAATACGGCTTAACAATTGGATCGAAAGAAGGACGGAAGATATCCCCCAGGTCGAGTGGACGGTAAACGCCAACATCCTGCTCACGGACGGGACACAGAAGCAGGTCCTGATGAACGCCGACTTCGGCACGATCGAGGGAAGAACCGATCGCGGCGAATTTTTCCTCAAAGACCCTCACACCGTGAGGTTCATAGAATTCCACCGCTGAGGCCCGCGGCGAGATTCAACAGGTCAATACCGATTGTCCTCGGACCGGAGGCCGCCACCGAATATGTTGTGCCCGTCCGGCGTCACGCGGGCTCTTGTGCCTCCTGTCTGTGAGGGCATCCCGGCCCGCCCGCGGGATCATGCAACGGGATCATGCAAGACAAAGGCATCGCGGCGGGCGCAAGACAGCGCGCTCCCGTCACATCCCAGCGCCTCAAAATGAACACACCGGACGCATTGCTCGACGTTTATCCTCTCCATCTGTCTCTTCCCGGGGTATTCCCTGCCGCAGATCGTGATATCAAGAAAAACAATCCGTCAATTACAATGAAAATGCCGCCGGCATTGTACCATATGCCGCCCGGGTTCTCGCATTCTCTTATCCGGCGATATCCTCGTCCGCGCCTTTACACGCCGGACGGTTTCATGGTAGGATATGGAGTTCGAAAGACGGACGATCCTGCCTGACCAGAGGAGAAAGTATGGCCCGTCAAACTCGTGGGCAGAGCACAAACGGTATCGCGCGGGTGCTCATCGTGAATCAGAAGCCGCGCGCGCTCCCTCAGGTCAAGAAGGTCCTGCGCGAGGAGGGCAAGAAGCGCGGCGGCAAGATCGAGATGATGAGCTGCCGCGACATCGAGTCGGCCCACGATTTCCTCACCTATTACCTGAACGGAATCCTCCTTAATTTCCCCGGCGAGAAGGCCTCGGCGATAATGCCGCTTCTGAAGAAGCTGAGGCGCGTGTACAGCGGGCGCATCGCCCTCATCAACGACGACCCCTCGGTCGAGCCATACACCTGGGGACGCGTCGGCGGCGTGGACTTTTACTGCGACAACATCGAGTCGGTATCCAAGTTCGCCGACATGCTGCTTGCGCCGAGGCTGGGCAGAGGCAAAACGGCCCTGCTGCTCGAGGCCGGCGGCGTGCTCGGCGGATTCATCGAGTTCGGAGCGGTCCGGGCGCTATACGATTTCGGGATACGCGACTTCGACATCTACATCGGCATCAGCGCCGGCGCATTCGTGGCGACGTGCGCCGCGAACCAGATACCCTTCAGGATGATGCTCGAAAGACGCGGGATCGAATGGGCGCAGGTCTACTATCCCAACTTTGCCGAGATCCTCAAGAAGGCGGCCATGTTCATGCCCAACCTGTATCGAAGCCTGAGCAAATTCAGGGACGATCCCAATAAGGACATCCCGTTCTTCCTCTCGAGCTTTTTCGCCAGCAGCCTGCTTTCGACGAAACGAATCACGAGTCTTTTAGCAACCGTGGTCGAGGAGGCCCAGGGCACGGACAGCTTCGAAGTGCTGAGAGAAAGAGGCAAGGAGCTTTACATCATCGCGACCGACCTCGACACGACCGAGCGGCGCGTCTTCGGCGACGAAGGCGACATGGACACGCCGATATCGCAGGCCGTCGGCGCGTCGATAGCGCTGCCGGTCACATACAGCCCAGCGCGCATCGACGGCCGCGACTACGTCGACGGCGCCATCTGCAATGCGGCCAATCTCGATGTCGCCATCAAGCACGGGGCCGACCTCATCGTCTGCGTCAACCCGCTCGTGCCCTTTATCAGCAAAGAGCCCGGCTATCTGAGAGACCTCGGGCCGCTGGGAATTCTCGAGCAGTCATACCGCAGCATCCTGCACCAGGTGCTGCTGCGCAAGATCGAGCGCTACAAAGCCGACCATCCAACGGTGACGACGATCCTGATCGAGCCCGACTCGACCGACCCGACGATGTTTCACAACCCGCTGAACGCCTCGCGCAAACTGATGGACCTCGCGCTCGTGCACGGCTATCGATCCGCCCGCAAGGTGATCGAAAAACAGTTCGACTTCATACAGAAATCGTTCCTGTATCACGGCGTCGAAATCCACCGCGAGCACGTCGACGAAAAACTCGAACAGGCCGAAGACTCGAAGCTCTCCAACAAATCCCGAAAAGTCATGACCGGCAAATAGGCGGCGAGTCGCCGCGGACATGAGATACTCCGTATCTCTATTCCTGACGGGTATTGACGACTGAATCCGTTTGTGAGCGAGAGAACGCCCTTCGTATCGGTCTGTCAAAAAAACGTTGTTCCAGAACCGGCGAGAAAGGCGCGGAAATCGAAAAGGATGCAAGTGGGGGAAACTGTCGTTAACCGGGGGCTGTCGGAGCGGCAAATGCCGAGACGAGCCCCAC
>CBDUSG010000258.1:0-5450 GCA_965369575.1 uncultured bacterium
GGCCAGAGCGTCAAGAACCCGCTCGATATATTCAGCGTGCTCATCACTCCCGAGCATTTTTCGAGGATGATCGAGCTTTTGCGCGACGATCCGAACATAGACGCTCTCATATATTACCAGCGGGTTGAATGGGCGCTGAGGCGGGAGAACATTTTTCTCGACATGATAATGAACATGACGATTGACGGCGCGAGGGAACTGAAAAAGCCGCTCTTCCTGGTGCTCGGCGAAGCGTCGTCGCTCGAAGGAATGGCGCTCAGAAATCAAGCCGAGCAGAGATATAACGAGGTAGGCATTCCCACGTTTCCCACGTTCGACGAGGCCGCAACCGCAGTGCGCAACCTGAGCGCGTACCGGCGCTACGTGTCTTCTCGGAGTTGACCCTTCAAAATTCTCCGCCTGCTCGGTTGGGTGCGCACAGCCCGCCCTCGACCCCGACCGGGGGAGCGGGGGGGCATGCGCCCGCTCGCAATCTATGCCGTCCGCCCCTTCGCCTGCTGTTGTGGCCGGGCCGGTTTGGCGAACAGTATCGTCACCGCTGCACAAAGCTGGAGCAGCACGATCAGCAGGAAGCCGTTTCTGTATGTTCCCTGTATGTCAAAGAGATGCCCGACTAAAGGCGCCCCCAGCACACTGCCCATCATCATCATCGGCGCCATGAAACCTTGAATCTTTCCGAAAGCGGCTCGGCCGAAGTATTCTCCCCTGATAGCCGGATTCAGCGGGATGGTGCCGCCGAAGCCGATTCCGAAAAGCGCGGCGAACAGATAGAGGGAAGCCGGGCCGCTGGCGTTCATGAGGACGACAACTCCCATCGCCTCGATTAAGTACGTGACCGCATACAGGTAGCGCTTATTGAAAAAATCTCCCAGCCAGCCGAATGCGAGCCTGCCGATAACGCTCAACAGCGTTGCCAGCCCGAGGCTGACGGCCGCCCTCTCGGCCGATATGCCCGCGTCCGTGAATGCCGGAACGACGTGCACCGTCACCGTTCCGTGTGTTGCCGAGGCGAGAAAGAAGGCAAAAGCCAGAATCCAGAATGCCCTCGAAGACAGCGCTTCCCGCAGGGTCCAATCCCTTTGAGGCGTTGCGACGGAAGCCTTTCCTTCCGGGACCGATGTGTTTTCTAGTTCGACGTCGTCCCGGGGAGGGTCGCCGTCGGGCCTCAAGCCCATGTCTTCCGGCCTCTTTCTCAATACCAGTGAAAGCGGCAGCACGACCACCCAGATTGCCACGCCTATGATGACGAACGAGATGCGCCACCCGTAGCGCGAGATCAGGAACGTCGCAGCGGGCGCGCAAATAAAGCCGCCGATGCCCGCGCCCACCGCCAGCAGAGAAAGCGCGCGCGAGCGCATCCGCGTGAACCAGTTGGCGATGGCCGTCATCGCCGGAATGTACAGCATCGCACTCATCCCGATCGACAGGACGACGCCGTATATCAGATAAAAACTCCAGAGCGAGTCGATGTAGTACATCAGCACGAAGCCGAATCCGGCAATGAGGGCGCCGGTGAATATGACGATCCGAGGGCCGTATCTGTCAACGGCCCATCCGACGACCGGCGCGGCGAATCCGCCCTGAATCCCCCTGAACGAGTATGCCAGGGCCGTCTGTGCGCGGGTCCAGCCGAACTCAAACATCATCGGCTTGAAAAACACGCCAAAACAATAGAGCCATGTGCCGAAGCCAAGCATGCAGATGACATGCGTGGCCGCTACTATCCACCAGCCGTAGAATATCTTCTTCTTCATATCGACAGGGATTCCGGTTTACGCGTTGACGCGAGGGAATCGAACGAATCACATGGGGCGTCCTGGCCGGGAAACAACGTGCCCTTTTTATCACAATACGTCGGCTGAATGCAAGGATAAGCTGGACAGACGAAGTCTCGCCGGAGTATGATAACGCCCATAGAAGTCGTCTACTGCAAACGCATCCACATTGGGGCAATACGATGGACGAAATCAGGGTGCTCTCGCCGACCGCGATCCTTGGGTATGGTTATCCGCGAGCGTCGCTCGAGGAGGGGATGCGCCGCAAGCCGCACGTCATCGCAGTCGACGGAGGCTCGACCGACGGCGGCCCGTACTACCTTGGAATCGAGTCGAGCGGCGGCGGAGCGTCGGGTTTTATCGAGATGCTCTCGCATGACGTCGGCCCGCTGCTCGAGGCGGCCGTTTCCGCGGACATCCCGCTGATCATCGGCTCTGCCGGGTTCGCCGGCGCCGAACTTCATCTGCAGGCTACGGTCATGGTCATCCGCAGCATCGCCGAGCGGCTCGGGCTGCATTTCCGGATGGCGATAATTCACGCCGAGATCGACAAGGAATACGTGAGGGCGAAGCTCCGAGAGGGCAGAGTCTCTCCGCTCGGTCCCGTCCACGATCTGACCGAAAGCGAGATCGACGCCTGCGTTCGCATTGTCGGCCAGATGGGCGTCGAGCCGTTCGTGAAGGCGCTCGAAGCCGGCGCGCAGGTCATTGTAGCGGGCAGGGCGAACGACCCAAGCATGTTCGCCGCGCTTCCGTTCCTCGAGGGATTCGACAGGGGCCTCTCGCTTCACATGGCGAAGATACTCGAATGCGCCGCCATCGCCGCCGAGCCCGGCAGCGGAAGCGACGCCATGATCGGAACCCTGAGGCCAGACTGTTTCCTGGTGGAACCGCTCAATCCGGATAGGGCCTGCACGAAGACCTCGGTTGCGGCCCACAGCCTCTACGAGAAGTCCGACCCGCTGCACCTGTACGGTCCGGGCGGGCTGGTCGATCTCTCCGACGTAAAGTTCGAGCAGCACGATGAGCGGACGGTAAAGGTCTCGGGCAGCCGGTTCGTGCCCGATTCCGAGTACAGGATAAAACTCGAGGGTTCGAAGCGGACCGGCTACCGCACGATCTGCGTCGCGGGCGTGCGCGATCCCGGCACCATCTCGTGCATCGACGAACTCATCGGCGAGGCTAAAAGGGAAGTCGCCGAAAAATACAGCGAGCACGCCGACTCGTACGCGCTGATCTTCCACGTGTACGGACGCGACGGCGTGATGGGCGAACTCGAGGTTCAGCAGGACTCGGACCCGCGCGAGCTTGGAATCGTGATCGAGGCCGTCGCACCGACGCAGGATCTTGCGACCGGTGTCTGCGCGAGCGCGCACACCATAATGCTGCACTATGGTTTTCCCGGCCGAGTGTCGACGGCGGGCAACCTGGCGTTTCCGTTCTCGCCGCTGAATATCCCGGCCGGGCCGGTGTACGAGTTTAATATCTATCACCTCGTCGAAGAGGACGACCCGCTCCGATTGTTCCCGATGGATATCATCGAGGTGTGAGGCGGCCATGGGAAAGAAAAAGCTTGCCGAAGTCGCGCGCGTTATCCGCAGCAAGAACGCCGGGCCGTTCGAGCTGACGTTCGATATCATCTTCAAGGACGCCGACACCTACGAGCGAGCGAAAGGCAGCGGCGTATTCTCGCCCGAGCTGTTTGCCGAGCTTTACCGCATTCCTGTCGAGAAGGTGCTGAACTTTTGCTTTTTCGATCCCGCCAACGCGATCAAAGCGACCGTCGTACGCTCCATCAGCTCAGGCAGCGTCGGCGACAGCGACGTCTTCGGAGCCCAGCAGCACGCCCCGCTGCTCGACATCGAGATCCCGTGGGAGGATTGAGGGAAAGAGCGAAGCGGTCTTGTCGCTGCTTCATCCGAGGTGTTTTACTCACCGCCCGCGGACCTTACGAAGGTGTATGTCCTGTTTCCCTTTTTCGAGAGTTCGAACAGTCCTCCGGCAGTGACACCGGAGAGGATGGCGTCTTCTTTCATGTGGTGGTCGCTGAATGAGAGGACGGCGTCGGGCTTCATCGCGCGGTGAAGCTCGCGCAGTATCGCAGCCGGGTCGGGAAAGTGGTGAAATATATCGTAGAGGATGACGGCGTCGATACTCTCGGCCTCGATTCCGGCTGGGGTGTCGGCCTCGATGGGAACGACGTTCGTCAGACCCCGCTTTGCGGACAATCGCCTGACGCTCTTCATCGCCGAGGGATGGACGTCGAGCGCGTACACCTTGCCCGCCCCGCCGACAAGCTCTGCCGCCCCGACCGAGAAACTTCCGGTTCCGCAGCCGTAATCGAGCACGCAGGCGCCGGGCTCTATGCCGGCCTCGAGCAGCTTTTCCTTCGGCGGCCTGATGAGATCGCGAACTTTGAACACAAGCGCCATGCACGCGAATGTTAATCCGCTCATTCGCTCGGCCATGAAGAACACCCCTCCTTTTTCAAGAAATCTTATCGCGGCATGACATTTCAAGTCAAGCTGCTGACTGCATCATGACCCCCATTTCTATTTCTAAGAAAGCTTAAGTGGACTTATTGGGGTCTGACCCCAAATGGTTCACTTAACGGAAGCTAGGGGACAGTCCCCGGCAGTATCTCCGCGCCCGTCCCATAAAATGTCACCGGCGACTCGCCGCGTCATTCCCGCTCCTTCTTGTCATTCCCGCGGAGGCGGGAATCCACGAAAGAGGTATACGCTGAGCAGGCTGGGAAATTATAAAATACGGCCCGACCCCTTTTTGACCCCCTATTTCCATTTCCAGGAAAGCTTGAGTCAACTTGTTGGGGTCTGACCCCAAAAAAGTTGACTCAACTGGAGATCAGGGGGAATCTCTCTGAAAGCCGACAAGACAGCTTTGATAATTTGTCGCTGCATAGGCTATACTCCCGATGAAGATTCGGATGGGGATAGGCGCTCCAGGAAAACGGTCGTGGTTATGTGCCGAAGGCCGGAGCCCGAAGGGACGTCCAATGCGGCGGATTCATTTTGTCGAAATCGAGGACATGGAATGGTGCCCGAAGTCCATTCGAGACGCCGCCACCGACAATATTCAGTTCGCGTTGAACGTTACGAATCACTATGCCGTTATCGTTCCGCTTCTGCTGCAGGCCCTCGAGCGCACCGGCACCGGCCGCATTGTCGATCTGTGCTCCGGCGGTGGAGGCCCATGGCTCCGACTGTGTCGTGCGCTGGACGAGCGGGCCGGGGACCACGTCGAAATATGCCTGACCGACAAATATCCGAATTTGACCGCATTTCGGCATGCGCGATCGGCTTCCCGAGATCGGATCGGTTTCCATGCCGATCCCGTTGACGCAGCTCGCGTGCCGCCCGAGTTGAACGGGTTCCGGACGTTCTTCTCCTCGTTCCACCATTTTCGGCCCGAGGCCGCCCGCGCCATCCTCCAGGACGCCGTCGACAGTCGGCAGGGAATAGGCGTTTTCGAGGTGACCTCGCGGCGCCCGACCGCGTTTCTCCTGATGTGCCTCGCGCCGATCTGGGTGCTTCTGGCCACGCCGTTTATTCGCCCGTTCCGGTGGTCCCGGCTGATACTGACCTATCTGGTTCCCGTCGTTCCCATCCTGGCGCTGTTCGATGGAATGGTCTCGTGTCTCCGGACGTATTCTCC
>CBDUSG010000259.1:0-5449 GCA_965369575.1 uncultured bacterium
CCAGCGCGGCAAACGGCTCTTCGTCGCTGGGCCGTCTTATTTCTTCTTTCTTTTTCGTCGGGGAAATTCCATGAACGGGCGGGGCGTCGAGGGGCGAGGGCAGGTACTTAATCACGGCGTCGAGGAGGGACTGGACTCCCTTATTGCGGAAGGCCGAGCCGCAGAGCACCGGCGTGAGCGTTCCCGCCAGTGTGCAGCGGCGAATGGCCGCCTCCAGTTCCTCGGGCGCAATGTCGTCGCCTTCAAGGAATTTCTCTGTAATTTCGTCGTCTTCTTCGGCAAGCATTTCGATGAGATGATGGCGCGCGATCTCTGCGTCCTCGCGGAGATCGTCGGGAATGGCTATTTCGTCGTAGGTGGCCCCGAGGTCTCCGTCGTGGTAGTGGACGGCGTTCATTTTAATGAGGTCGACCATGCCGGAGAAGGACTCTTCTTTGCCGACCGGAATCTGGAGTACGAGCGGTTTTGCGCCGAGTCGCTCGACGATCATTCCCACGCACATGTCCATGTCGGCCCCGACGCGGTCCATCTTGTTGATGAACGCGATGCGCGGGACCTGGTACTTGTCGGCCTGCCGCCAGACGGTCTCTGTCTGCGGCTCTACGCCGGCGACTCCGTCGAACACGGCGACGGCCCCGTCGAGCACGCGCAACGAGCGCTCTACTTCGACGGTGAAATCGACGTGGCCCGGAGTGTCGATTATGTTTATGCGGTGGTTTTTCCAGTAGCAGGTGGTGGCGGCGGCGGTTATGGTTATGCCGCGCTCCTTTTCCTGCTCCATCCAATCCATCTCGGCGGCGCCGTCGTGGACCTCGCCCATCTTGTATGTACGACCGGTGTAGTAGAGGATGCGCTCGGTCGTGGTGGTCTTTCCAGCGTCGATGTGCGCCATGATGCCTATGTTGCGCGTGTTGACGAGCGCGTTGCGCCCGTTTGCGTTTTCGCGCGAGGGCAGCTCGGCGCGACCACGCCCGTTGCGCTTTCGCTTGCCGTTGAGTTTTTTCGCCGCTACACTGCTCATTTTCTTTATTGCCTTAGCCGGTTAGCCTTGCCGGGGCACCCGAATTTTTCCCGATATTTCTAAAGGCCTGAAGGCCGGAACTTTCTTCCTTCCCGGCCGAACCAGGCCCCCCGTGATTTTCGTGTGTTACCACCTGTAGTGAGCGAACGCCTTGTTGGCCTCCGCCATGCGGTGGGTGTCTTCCTTTTTCTTGATTGTCGCGCCTTCGCCTTTGTAGGCGTCGACGAGTTCGCCGGCGAGCTTTTCCTTCATGGTTCTCTCTCCGCGCTGGCGGGCGAACGTTATCAGCCACCGCATCGCGAGGCTCGTTCTGCGCTCCGGCCTCACCTCGATCGGCACCTGGTACGTTGAACCTCCCACCCTTCGCGATTTGACTTCGAGGACGGGCTTTATGTTGGTGATCGCCTTGTGAAAGACGTCGATCGCGTCCGTGTTGAGCCTCTTCGAAGCCAGATCGAGAGCCGAGTAGACGATGCGCTCGGCCAGTCCCTTTTTGCCGTCGACCATAAGGGTGTTTATGAAACTGGATACGAGCATGCTGTTATGTTTTGGGTCAGGAAGCGGCATGCGCTTTACCGCTGCTTTCCTTCTCGGCATCTGTCTATCTCCTGACAGTAAAAACCGGCATCACTTTTCGTCGATCACTTCGTCTCGGGAAAACCCCGGACTCCCGGTACGTCGTGAGGACTACCATAAGTGGTGCCGACCGGTGGTGCGGCCTCAGGGCCCCTACTTGGGGCGCTTGGCTCCGTACTTTGAGCGTCCGCGGCGTCGGTCCTGCACGCCCATCGTGTCGAGTGTGCCCCGCACGACGTGGTAACGGACACCTGGTATGTCCTTTACCCTGCCGCCCCTTACGAGCACGACCGAGTGCTCTTGCAGGTTGTGGCCGACACCCGGAATGTATGTTGTGATTTCCATTCCGTTTGTCAGCCTGACTCTCGCGACCTTCCTCAGGGCGGAATTGGGCTTTTTGGGAGTCACTGTGTACACCCTGGTGCAGACGCCGCGCCTTTGCGGGCATCCTTGCAGGGCGGGCGCGGTTGTCTTGCTCTTGGGTCTTTTGCGCCCTTTTTTTACAAGCTGACTGATTGTGGGCAACTCGCTTCTCCCACTCCCGTTAACCGGGTGTTTTTACGGAGCGTACGGCCACACGCCGCCCGCAAGATGTTGTAAGAATTCCCCTCGTGAGTACAGACATTCAGTATACCGGCCGAGACCGCCTTTGTCAAGCAGAACTTTCGACTTCTTCGGCTACGGCCTCTTCCTCGCTCTCGGTCTCTTCGTCGGACTCCTCCGGCAGTGTGAGGAGCAGGGGCTGATCGACGTCCAGACTGATGTCTTTATAGAATTTCGAGCCTGTGCCGGCGGGTATGAGGTGGCCGATAATGACGTTTTCCTTGAGCCCCCTCAGATCGTCGACGCGGCCGCTGACGGCGGCCTCGGTGAGCACCCTCGTGGTCTGCTGGAAGGCGGCGGCGGCGATGAAGCTGTCTGTCCCCAGCGATGCCTTGGTGATTCCCAGCAGAATGGGTATGGCCGATGCGGGCTCTCCGCCCCCCGAGATCACGCGCTCATTCTCTTCGCGGAACTTCACTTTGTCGACGACCTCGTCGGTGAGGAATTTCGTGTCGCCGGGGTTGTCTATCTTGATCTTCTTGAGCATCTGGCGAATCATTATCTCGATGTGTTTGTCGTTGATCCTCACTCCCTGCAGCCCGTAAACTTCCTGCACCTCCGAGAGCAGGTATTCCTGCAGCCTTTTCTCGCCGGAGACCCTCAGGATGTCCTGCGGGACGATGGGGCCGTCGATAAGCTGCTGGCCCGCTATGACCCTGTCGCCGGTGTGCACGTTGAGGTGCTTGCCGTGCGGAATCAGATACTCGCGCTCTTTGCCGGTCTTGGGCAGAATTTTTAATTTGCGCATCCCTTTCTGGTATCCGCCCAGCTCGACGATGCCGTCGATTTCGGATATGATCGCCGGGTCCTTGGGCCTTCTGGCCTCGAAGAGTTCTGCAACGCGGGGGAGCCCGCCGGTAATGTCCTTGGTCTTGCTGAACTGTCTCGGCGTTTTCGCCAGAACTTCGCCCGCATGCACGCGCACCCCGTCTTCGACCGTCAGGTGCGCTCCGACGGGAATCGTGTAGAAGTCGAGTACTTTGTCGGGATTCTTCGTGTGGACGATCGTTATCTGCGGATGCTTTTCTTCCTTATACTCTATTATGATGCGATTGCGCGATCCGGTGGCGCCGTCGAACTCTTCGTGCATCGTGAGGCCTTCGATAATGTCCTCGTACCTGACTTTTCCGTCGGTTTCGGTGACGATCGAGCGGATGTACGGGTCCCATTGGGCGAGCATCTCGCCCTTTTTGATCTTGGCCTTTTCCTTGATCCTGATGATCGCGCCGGGCGGCACCGAATATCGCTCGAGTTCCCTTTCGTCCTCGCCGACGATGATGATGTCGCCTCCGCGTCCGGACGCCACCATCTCGCCTCGTGTGTTCTCAACGGTGCGTAGGTCCACAAATTGGACGATGCCGGCGTTTTCCACCTTGATCTCGGATTGCTCCACCTGCGTGCTCGCGGTGCCTCCGATGTGGAACGTGCGCATGGTAAGCTGCGTGCCGGGCTCTCCGATCGACTGCGCGGCGGTTATCCCGACGGCCTCTCCCTGCTCGACGAGTTTGCCCGTGGAAAGATCGCGTCCGTAGCACATCATGCATACACCGCGCTCACACTCGCATGTCAGCACGGAGCGGATGCGCAAAGAGTCTATGCCTCTTTTCTCTATTTCAGCGGCCGATTCCTCGACTATCTCCTCGTCGGCCTTGACGAGGACGTTTTTGGATTTGGGATCGATAATGTCCTCGAGGGCGACGCGTCCGATTATGCGTTCCTTGTAACGCTCGACCTGCTCTTTGCTCTCCAGCATCGCGTGAATGGCTATCCCGTTCAGTGTGCCGCAGTCGATCTCGTTGATGATGACGTCCTGCGCAACGTCGACGAGGCGCCTGGTGAGGTAGCCGGCGTCGGCCGTCTTGAGCGCGGTATCGGCCAGGCCCTTGCGGGCGCCGTGCGTCGAGATGAAATACTCGAGCACGCTCAGGCCTTCCCTGAAGTTGCTGCGGATGGGGTTCTCGATGATCTCGCCCGAGGGTTTCGCCATCAGCCCCCGCATGCCCGCAAGCTGCCTGATCTGTTGCTTGCTGCCTCGGGCGCCGGAGTTGGCCATCAGGTAAATGCTGTTGAACCCGTCCCTGTCCGATTTGAGGTCGTCGAACATCTTGTCCGAGACCTTTTCGGTGCAGTGGGTCCAGGCGTCGATTATCTTGTTGTAACGCTCGCCCTCGGTGATGAGGCCGCGCTGGTATTGCGAATCGATCTCTTCGACCGTTTTCTCGGCTTCTTCGACCAGGGCCTTCTTCGTGTCGGGCGTCAACATGTCGTCCATCGAGATGGAGATACCGGCGTTGGTCGACTCGCGGAAACCTATTTCCTTGAGGCGGTCGAGCACTTCGACGGTTTTGTCGTGCCCCAGCAGCTCATAGCACTGCACGACCAGTTTGCCGAGGTCTTCTTTGTTGAGCTCCATGTTCGAGGGAGGCAGCTCGTCGGGAAGCCAGTCGTCGAACAGGACACGGCCGGCCGTCGTCTCGAGGGTGGTGCCGTTGTTGCGCACGAACACCTTTGCATGGATGTCTATTTCGCCGTTGTCCAGGGCCATGAAGACCTCGTTCCTGTCGCGGAACCTTCGGCCGTGCCCTTTGGCGCCCTCTCTCTCTTTCGTCAGGTACGATATGCCAAGCACCATGTCCTGCGAGGGCGTGAGGATCGGTTTTCCGTTGGCGGGCGAGAATATATTGTTCGAGGAAAGCATCAGCACGCGCGCCTCGAGCTGGGCCTCGGCCGAGAGCGGCACGTGGACGGCCATCTGGTCGCCGTCGAAGTCGGCGTTGAATGCGGCGCATACGAGCGGGTGGATGCGGATGGCCTTTCCTTCTATCAGCACGGGCTCGAACGCCTGGATGCCGAGCTTGTGGAGCGTGGGCGCGCGGTTTAACAGCACCGGATGCTCGGAGATGACCTCCTCCAATATGTCCCACACCTCGGGCCGGGCCTGGGCGATCGTTTTTTTTGCCGCCTTGATCGTGGTCGCCAGGTTCCGCTCGCGAAGCTTTTGCATTATAAACGGCTCGAAAAGCTCGAGCGCCATCTTTTTGGGAAGTCCGCACTGGTGGAGCTTGAGCTCGGGCCCGACGACGATGACCGATCGGCCTGAGTAATCCACCCTCTTGCCGAGCAGGTTCTGCCTGAAGCGCCCCTGCTTGCCCTTGAGCATGTCGCTCAGGGATTTAAGGGGCCGGTTCCCTGCCCCGAGCACGGTGCGCCCGTGGCGGCCGTTGTCGAACAGCGCGTCGACGGCCTCCT
>CBDUSG010000260.1:0-5428 GCA_965369575.1 uncultured bacterium
GTTTTCAGAAAAGCGGAACCTTCACAGCGGCACAGATTTTCCTGGAGCCCATTATGTAGGGGCGGTGTTGCGTGGCCGCCCGAAACTACCTGCGGGCGAGGATGGTCCGTCCGTTCCGCTATTCACCGCTCTCGGCTGCGGGCTCGCTTGCTTTCTGCGACGCCTTTTTAAGCTCGACGATCTCGCCTAATCTTTTCGATGCGAGTTCCTTGTTCTCGGGAAACTTGTCGCGCACAAACTCGAAGCTGCGGCTGGCGTCGTCGAATCTGTCGAGCTTGAGATAGCATTCGCCGAGCGCTATGTACACGTCGGCCATCTCGCCGAAGTCGGGGTGCTCGTCGGGGATCGCCTCATATACGGCTATCGCTTTTTCGCATTGATCCTGTTCCTGATATGTCCGGCCGAGCCTGTATTTGGCCTGCGGAGCGAGCCGGCCGTCGGGCTTGGCGTTTATGCTCTTCTCGTAATCCATCACGGCTTCGTTGAACTCGCGCCGGTTGAAGTATGCGCTCTGTCCGGCGGCCTCCTCCTGCACGGCGTCGAGGTCCGACTCGCGCGCGCCGGCATATCCGACGCCGCCGACATCGCGCGCTTTTTCCTTTTTCGACGTGGGCATTTCGAGCGCGGTAGTCTCGGACGCTGACAATCGGGACGCGGACGCGCCGGCCGCAAACGTGTCGGCCCCGAGCGGTTCTGCAGGGGCCGACATCGGCATTACGGCGTCGGGGCCTTCGATTTGCGCATTCAGACGGATGTGCGGCGCAGGAGCGGACTGCGTTTCAGCGCCGGCATGCGAGACTTCCGAGGAGTCTTTGAAATCGTACCCGATAGACAATTGCGCGTCCTTGCGCATGAGTAGTTCGGGCTCTTGCTCGATCACGGGCGCCTCCGCGAGCAGTCGGTCGATCGAGTCGCGCGGCTGATCCATCGAGATCTTTCCGCCGACGAGGCCTCGCTCTCGCATCTTCGCCGGGGCGCTCTTGAGGAGTCCGTTCACGACGACGTCGTCGCCCGCGATACCGGGCCGGCCGCCATAACGTCCGACGGCCGCAGCCTTGTCACCCAGCGCATAAAATTCAGTAGAAACTTCGCCCTCCGCCCTCTCCTCGAGGCTGGAGGCCAGCTGCTTCCGCTCATCATGCGATTCGGGCGCGGGACGTTTTGCCGCCATTGTTGGCGGCGGCGCAGGAGCCTGCATTGTGCCGCGTTCCATTCTGCTTCGCGGAGTATAGTTGACGCCGAAGACGACAACCAGCGTCGCGACGGCGAGGGTCGCCACCGCCGGCTTCCAGTTCCAATAGCTCAAAACGGTGCGGCCCGCCTTCAGGCGCTCGATGTCGTCGGCGGCCATGGCGGCGACCTTTGCGCTGAGGCCGGCAGGCGGCTCCTCCATGCTCAGCTTTGCGAAAGTCGACGCGGTGGCTTTGCTTGTTTCGAATTCCTCCGAGCATTTCGAGCATTCGCTCAGGTGACGCA
This sequence comes from uncultured bacterium, assembly GCA_965369575.1. Lineage (GTDB taxonomy): Bacteria > Abyssobacteria > SURF-5 > SURF-5 > SURF-5 > CBDUSG01. Next base: position 1,477 of record CBDUSG010000260.1, read on the forward strand.
TGAAGGCCTTTTCTTTGCGTGGTCCAAGCTCGCCGTAGAGGTGGTCCATCATCAGCGATTGTGCCTTGCCGCAATTCATCATGTGTTCACCTCCTCGACTATCTTTTCGGCGACGAGCATCGTGCGCAGCCTCTTGAGCGCGTATCGCATCCTGCTCTTGGCCGTGCTTTCGGTCGTTCCGGTCACTCGAGCGATCTCTTGAAACGGCATGTTCTGGTACTGCCTGAGCACAAAGACCTCGCGCTGCTCGGGGCTGAGGCTCTCGAGGCATTTTTTCAGCGCCTCCATGAATTGACGCCGCTCGAATTGGACGTCGGGCCCCGGGTTCGAGCTTGGGAGCGCGTCCTGCAGCGTCAGCCCCGCCTCCCCGTTCATGTTCCTCGGCTTCGAGAGCGATTCCGTCTTCCTGTAGCTTTCTCGGCGGAGCGCGTCGATGCACGCGTTGCGCGCGATCCTGTATAGCCACGTGGTGAACTTGGCGGTCCTTTTATATCGGGTGCGGGCCTTCATCACGCGGATGAACACCTCCTGAAACGTGTCCTCTGCAAGCTCGCGGTTTTTCAGCATCCGGCACAGGTATCCGAACAGCGGCCCGCGATGCCGCTCGAGCAGCCGCTCGAAAGCCTCGGCGTCGCCCCGCGCATATTTCAGCATAAGGGCTTCATCGGAAATGCTGCGACCCAAAACGGCGTTCCCCTTCTTCGAACAGTCGTTCGCCCTTTCCGATATTATAAACGAATGTATCGCAAAAAAGATTTATGAGATCAGGGCCACAAGATGGAATTCATCTTTTCAAGGAGCGGATGCAGCGAGTCGCGGTCGAGCGCGCAGACTGATACCCCCTCGTGCCTGCGCTCGAGGTTGGCCGTCGCCTCGGCGGAGATTTTGTCCGACTTGTTGAGCGCGAGCAGGCGCGGCTTGCCGTTGAGGCCGAGTTCGGCGAGCGTTTTACGGACTATTTCGATGTGGTGATCGAGGTAGGGCCCGCTCGCGTCGGCCACGTGGAGAAGCAGGTCGGCATCCTCGAGCTCCTCGAGCGTCGCCTTGAACGAGGCCATCAGCTCGGGGGGCAGCTCGCGGATGAAACCGACCGTGTCGGTGACGATGACCTCCCTTTCGCGCGGGAATCGAAGCCGGCGGCTGGAGGTCTCGAGCGTAGCAAACAGCTTGTCCTCGGTCACGACGTGGCTGTTCGTCAGCGCGTTGAGCAGCGTGGACTTGCCCGCGTTGGTGTAGCCCACGATCGAGATTACCGGCAGTCCCTCCCTCTGGCGGCGGCTGCGTCTGAGCCTGCGGTTCCTGGCCGAGTTCTTCAGCATCTTCTCGAGGTGAATGATCCTGTCGCGCGCGCGGCGGCGGTTGATCTCGAGTTTCGTCTCGCCCGGTCCCCGGCCGCCGATGCCGCCGGTCAGCCGGGACATGGCGGTGTTCTTCGTCACGAGCCTGGGAAGCAGGTATTTCAGCTGCGCCAGCTCGACCTGAAGCTTGCCGTCGGTGCCGTGGGCGTGTTGCGCGAAGATGTCGAGTATCAACTGCGTTCGGTCGAGCACCTTAAGCTCGGTCATATCGGTGACCGCGCGCAGTTGCGAGGCGTTGAGGTTCTGGTCGAATATCAGAATATCGGCCCCGAGCTGCATCGAACGCAGGACCAGGTCCTTCATCTTGCCTTTTCCCATCAGAAAACGCGGGTCGGGCCGCGAGCGTCGCTGGATGACCGTGTCGACGACCTCGAGGTTCGACGTCGACGCCAGGTCGCGCAGCTCATCGAGGGATTCATCCGCCTCGTGGACAGGGGCCGTCGTCACGCTCACGAGTATCGCGCGGTTCTCCCTCGTCCTGTGTGAGCGTCCCGGCTGGGCGCGCGCGATCTCCTCCTCGAGCGAGCCGATCAGTCCCGTGAAGTCGACGTCCAGCTGCGCGGGCGGGCATGGGTCCAGCATCCGCCATGTGTCGCCGTCAGGATTCAGCGGCAGCAGGTGCGCGGCATACGCCTGGCCGGGCAGCCCGTCCGGTTCGGCCGATATGGCGACAACCATGTCGAGCTTGAGCAGGGCGAGGTCAGTGAGGTCGTCCTCGGTCAGGGATTCCCCGTTGAGGTGCGTGTGCACGAGCCTCAGGCCTCGCAGCCGCCGGCCCGCCGCCGGGTAGGCTCTTTCAAGATCGGGCAGAAATACCGATCTGGCGTCCCCGACGATGACATAAGCGATCCTGCCCCTTCGGTCCACGAGGATTCCGATTTGCCTTCGGATCTCGTGCGAGAGTTCGGTCAGGTTGCGGGCAACATCGTGCGAGATGATTTCATCGGGCGCGATCTTGCGGCGGTAGATGCGTTCCAACCGCTTGATGTGGTTGGCCTTAAGGCCGCGAGTTGTCCCGTAGAGCTTGCTTATGCGTCCCGCCTCCTTAACGTGCGTTCAGGGAGACATCCCGCGCGTAGGCGCCAGAATATCGCCTGTGCCATCGGGATCGATCTTGACGTTTACGCATGCGGGCCGACCCGACGCGAACGCGCGCTCGAGCGCGGGCCGGATCTCGGAAGGCTCCTCGACGTAGGCCCCCCAGCCTCCGAGGGCCTCTACCATCCTGTCATACCGCGTGAATCCAAGCTCGGTCGCCGTGACATCCTTCTCGTCCGACGCCGTCATACCTGCGTCCACTCGCATCTGGCCCCATCCGCCGTCATTGCCGATGACGGCCACCATCGGGAGATCGAATCGGAGCGCCGTGTCCATTTCCATGCCGTTGAACCCGAACGAGCCGTCGCCGTAGAGCAGAAGGAGCTGTTTTCCGGGCTTCGCCACCGCAGCCGCCAGCCCGAACGGGGCTCCGACTCCGAGGCATCCGAGCGGCCCGGGATCGAGCCAATGGCCGGGCGCGCGCGGACGGATTATGCGGGCGCCCACGGACACGATGTTGCCGCCGTCGCCGATTACTATTGCGTCCTCGTCCAGGAACTCGTCGATCTCGCGGCACAGACGCGCCGGATGGATCGGGACGCGGTCGGACTTCATGTGCGGCTCCATCTGCTCGAGCCGGTTTTTCTCGTCCTCGCTCAGCTCTGCGAGCCATTTGTCGCGCTCGGCCGAGGGGGCGGTCTTTCCCAGCGCATCGCACAATTGGCCGAGGACCGCGTGGGTGTCGCCGACGATGCCGACATCGGCCGACCGGTTGCGCCCGATCTCGGTGGGCTCGATGTGTATGTGAATGATCTTCGCGGCGGGGCCGATGCGGTCGGGCTCGCCGTATCCGAGGCGGAAGTCGAACTCGGCGCCGACGACGACGATGGCGTCGGCCCCGACAAGGGCTTTTCCGCGCGTGAGCGATAAATGCAGAGGATTCCTCGCGTCGACACAACCTCGGGCCATTCCGTTAACGTATATCGGAGCGCCGATCGCCGCGGCGAGCCTTTCGACCATTTCGCCCGAATTGTCCCACCATACGGCGCTGCCCGCCATTATGACGGGGCGGTCCGAGGAGCGCAGCAGCTCGGCGGCACGCTCGACGAAGACGGGATCACCGTGGACGGCAGCCCGCGGGCCGGAGTTCTCGGGGAATACGGTCGTATCTTCATCCTCGGCGCCCATCAAGACATCCAGCGGCGCCTCGAGGAACACGGGTCCGGGGCGACCGGAGACGGCCTCGCGGAAGGCGGCGGAGATGTATTCGGGAATCCGGCGAGTGTCGTGTATGCGTCGGGCGGATTTTGTTATGGGCTTGAGGAGGTCTATGTGGTTCATTTCCTGGAGTGCGCCTTTATCGAAGTGAAAAAAGGGCGCCTGGCCGCCTATGACAAGCATCGGGCTCGCGGCCCTCATCGCATTGGCGACGCCGGTGACCGCGTTCGTCGTGCCCGGTCCGGCCGTCACGACGGCCACGCCGGGCTCTCGCGTGAGACGTGCCCAGCCGTCGGCGGCGTGGGCGGCGGCCTGTTCGTGGCGGACGTCGATTATTT
>CBDUSG010000261.1:0-5425 GCA_965369575.1 uncultured bacterium
GTCCGGGGGGCGACTCGTCCCCCGGAATTTTTTGTTTTTCTTGTTTTTTCTGTCTTGTCGCCTTTTCCTGCTTCTTCTATCTTATCTCTTTTATCCTGTTGTTCTCGTTGACGAGTATTGTTTTTGGCTCCCATTCGCGGGCCTCGAGGTCGTCGACCTCCGCGTAGGAGATGATTATGAGCATGTCGCCCGGCTCGCCCAGCCTGGCCGCGGCCCCGTTAAGGCATACGTTGCCGCCGCCGCGCTCGCCCTCGATGACGTATGTCTCGAGGCGGCTGCCGTTGTTAATGTTGACTATCTGAACCTTCTCGTATGGGAGGATATCGGCCGCGTCGAGCAGGTCCGAATCGATGGTCGCGCTGCCTTCATAGTGAAGGTCGGCGTCGGTGAGCCTCACGCGATGAATCTTTGATTTATACATCGTTCGAAGCATTTCGTACCTCCGGTTGCGGGTCGGCGTCTCGTCGAAATCGCCTCCCGCCCGCCATTAAGTTGCCGTCAGGATTTCGTTGTCGATCAACCGTGTCTTGCCGATAAAAACGGCCAGCAGCGCGACCGCCCGGCCGTTTATAGTTTCCAGCTCCTCGAGGGAATCGGGGTCGGCTATGGAGACATAATCGATTCGCGCCCCGGACTCGACCTCGATACGCCGACTCATGGCCTCGACTATTTTCCGGGCGTCGGTTTCGCCCGATTCCGCCATTCGCTTGCCCAGTTGCAGCGCCTGATGAAGGCAGAGCGCCTGCCTGCGCCGGTCCGCATCCAGGTAGGCGTTGCGGGAACTCATGGCCAGCCCGTCGCTCTCGCGGAATGTGGGCAGAACCACGATATCGAGGTTCATGTTCAGATCCTCGACCATTCTCTTAATAACCGCACACTGCTGATAGTCTTTTTGGCCGAAGAACGCCTTGTGCGGCAGGACTATGTTGAAAAGCTTCGTGCACACCGTCGCCACGCCCCCGAAGTGCACGGGCCGCGACACACCGCATTGCGAGCGCGCGAGCCGCTCCACGGTCACGCAGGTCTGGTATCCCGCGCCGTACATCGTCTCCGGCTCGGGATAATATATGTAATCGACGCCTTCGGCCATCGCGATCTTCTCGTCGCCTTCCATGTCGCGGGGGTACTTGCCGAGGTCCTCATCAGGTCCGAACTGCGTCGGGTTGACGAAGATGCTCAGCACCACTACGTCCGACTGTTCTCTCGCGGCTCTAATGAGGCTCACATGCCCGTCGTGGAGATATCCCATCGTGGGCACGAATCCGATCCGCAGGCCTTTTTGCCGCTTCCTGTCCATCAGCGCCTGCAGCTTTGCCGGGTCGCGCACGACGATCAGCTCTTTCGGCCCGGCTTCCCTCATCGTTTTCAGGCTTTCTTTTGATGCGCTCATTTGTATACGTGCTCCTTCGCGGGGAACTTGCCGGTCTTGACCTCGTCGATGTAAGTTTTCACCGCCTCCTCGACGAGCGGCGCGAGGTGCGCGTATCGCTTGACGAATTTCGGCGTGAACCTGTCGAAGAGCCCCAGCAGGTCGGGAGTCACGAGCACCTGCCCGTCGCAGTGGGGACCGGCGCCGATGCCGATCGTCGGGACCGCTAACGCTTCGGTGATCTGGCCCGCCACGTCGGCGGGAACACATTCGAGCACTATCGAGAATACGCCGGCCTCCTCGAGCGCGAGCGCGTCGTCGAGCAGTTTCCTGGCCGCGGCCTCGTCGCGACCCTGAACCTTGAACCCGCCGAGCTTGTGGATGGACTGCGGTGTGAGCCCGAGGTGGCCCATCACGGGGATGCCGCACTTTGTTATCGCCTCGATTGCCTCGGCGAACTCAGCGCCGCCCTCGAGCTTAACGGTCTCGGCGCCGCCCTCGGCGACAAACCTGCCGGCATTCTCGGCCGCGTGCTGCGCAGAGAGCTGATAGCTCATGAAGGGCATGTCGCCGACGATGAGCGACAGCGACTGCGCGTTGGCGACCGAGCGCGTGTGGTATATCATCTGATCCATCGTCGCCGACAGAGAATTGGCCGAGCCGGCGACCACCATGGCGGCGGAATCGCCGACGAGCAGTATGTCCACTCCGGCCTTGCCGAGGATCGATGCCGTGGGATAGTCGTACGCGGTGAGCATCGTTATCTTTTCGCCGCGCTCTTTTTTCTGAATGACGTCGGGAACGGTGATCTTTTTCTCAGGCATTAAAAAGCCCTCCCGAACCAAGCCCAGAAGGGAAATGGCAAGACGTCTTTTTCCCTCCGTCCCGGTCCCAGTTTTCAGGATCCAAGCGGATATTAATTGATGTTTCAGCCTGTTACCGGCGACGCGCGCTGAACGCCCTCGCCGCCGACGCGTTCGCTCATCCGGCGGGCCGTCAGCCCCGTGATCGGGTGCCTTGCCTCAGGCGCGATCTCGGCCAGCGGTGTCAACACGAACGCCCTTTTGTGCATCTCGGGGTGCGGAATCTCAAGATTGTCTTCCGTAAGGCTGATATCGCCGTACAGTAAGATATCCAGATCGATTGTCCGCGGTCCTCCCCATTTGACCGTCTTTTCCCTGCCGATACTGCATTCGATCCCGCGCAGGGCGGCCAGAAGCTCGAGCGGCGCCAGCTCGGTCTCGATCTCGGCGACAGCGTTGAGGAAATCCGGCTGTTCCCGGATTCCTACGGGCTCGGTCTCATATAGTGAGGAAACCCGCGTCAACCTGCCCGCGCCGGAGCGGACGAGGTCGACCAACGCCCTGTTGATGTTGGCCTCCCTGTCGCCCATGTTAGCGCCGAGGCCGATATAGGCCGTAACCACTTACTGACGACCGACCTTGTGTCTTGTTATCTCAACCTCCGCGGCGTCACATGAACCGCCCACCGGCGGCTGAGGCTTGCGGACCCTCACGACGACTTTCCCGCAATCTCCGAGCCCGAGCGCCTCGCCCGCGATTTCCTCGGCCAACGATTCGATCAAATTGTGATGCCTGCGGTCGATGACCTCTCGGATAAGGTCGTGCAACTTTGCGTAATCTATTGTATCATTCAGATCGTCGGACTTGCAAGCCTTATTCAGGTCGGCGTGTATCTCGACGTCGACCTCGATTCGCGTTTTAACCTCGCGCTCCCGCTCGGCGGCCCCGACGAAGCCCCAAAAAACCATGTTCTTCAGGGTTATTTTTTCCGAATCCTCCATTTTTCCGAATCTTTCGCGGGGCTTTTCAGATGCGGATGCCCTTGATCCTCTCGACAGCCTCGGCCAGGCGCTCCTTGCCGACGGTCAGCGCCATGCGGATGAAGCCTTCACCGTTGCTGCCGAATCCGATGCCCGGGGCGGCGACGATTCCCGCCTCTTCGAGCAGCATTGTCGAGAGTTCGGACGATGTGTAGCCCGGGGGCACGGGTATCCAGACGTAGAAGGTGGCTTTGGGCTTGGGAACCTGCCAGCCGAGCGACTGAAGCCCGTCGATCAGTGTGTCCCGCCGCTCTTCATAGATCGACATGATGTCGGCTACCGTCTCAGGCGGGCTTTTGAGGGCGGCCATGGCCGCCAGCTGTACGGCCTGGAAGACGCCCGAGTCGACATTTGTCTTGATCGCGCCGAGGGCCGAGACAATCTCGCTGTTGCCGACGGCGAAACCGATACGCCAGCCGGTCATATTGTATGTCTTCGAGAGCGAATGGAACTCGATGGCGACGTCTTTTCCGCCGTCTATCTCGAGGATACTCAGTGGTTTATGATTGTCATACGCAAGCTCGCAATAGGCGGCATCCTGGCAGATGATCATGTTGTGCGTCTTGGCGAATTCTATCGCTTTTTCGAACATCTCGGCGGTCGCGACGGCGGCCGTGGGATTATTCGGATAGTTGATGAACATCAGCTTGGACCGGTCCGCTATCTGAGGGTCGATCCGGTCGAAATCGGGCAGAAATCCGTCGGCGGCGAGCAGAGGGAAGGCATATGGTATCCCTCCCGCGAATATAGTGCCGGCATTATAGACCGGATAGCCCGGGTCGGGCACGAGCACGAAATCGCCCGGATTCACGAGAGCGAGCGGAAGATGCGCGATTCCCTCCTTCGAACCGATCAGAGTGAGCACTTCGGTGACGTGGTTGAGCTCCACGCCGAAGCGCCGCCGCATATAGAGGCTGAACTCGCGCCGCATCTCTGGCATGCCCCCATATGACGGATAGCGGTGGTTTTCGGGGTCCCTGGCGGTTTTGCAGAGCACCTCCACGATGCTGTCGGGTGTCGGCATGTCCGGGTCGCCGATGCCCAGGTCGATGATGTCCTTGCCCTGTTCGACGGCCCTGGCTTTCGCCTTGTCGATTTCGGAAAACAGGTAGGGCGGAAGCTTTCCAAGTCGGTGCGCTCGCTCTATTTGGAATTCGCTCATTGCGTCCTCGCCGGCGTTCAGCCCGCCTCTTTTTTCACCGGATTTATCAGCGAACCGATGCTCTCGATGCGTATTTCGACGGTATCGCCGGGCTCCATCGGTCCGACGCCCGAGGGTGTTCCCGTCGCGATAATATCGCCGGGAAGCAGCGTCATGACCCCCGAGATGAAGCTCACCAGCTCTTCGACGCTGAAGATGAGCATGCCGGTGTTTCCCGCCTGTTTTTGTTCATCGTTCAGAAAGGCGTCTACCTTGAGGCCTTTCGGGTCGATATCGGTGGCGACATGGGGGCCGACGGGGCAGAAAGTGTCGAAAGACTTCGCGCGCGTCCACTGGCCGTCCATCCCCTGCATGAACCGCTCGGTGACGTCGTTAAGACAGGTGAAGCCGAGGATGTGGCTTGCAGCTTCATCAGCCGTTATGTTCTTGCATTTTTTTCCGATCACGATCGCCAGCTCGGCCTCGTAATCGACCCTGGCCGCGCTTTGCGGATATATGATGGGCTCGCTCGGCCCGATCACGGAAGTGGACGGCTTCATGAAAAGCACCGGCGCATCGGGCCTTTGCATGCCCGCCTCGTCTATGTGCTCCTGATAATTCAGACCGACGGCTACAACCTTGGAAGGATTCGTCGGCGAAAGCAGCGTCACTTCATCCGCTCGGCGGCGAGTTTTGGTCTCTTTGATTCCGCCGAACGGCTCACCATCGAGCACGATTATCTCCTCGCCCTCGAGTATCCCGAACTCGATTTCGGAGCCGATCTTATAGCGACAAATCTTCACTTCGCCTTCTCCAAGAAGTTACTTTCAATCTGCGGACGGATTCAAACAAAACTATACGCCCAAACAATTTGGACGCACTTTGGACGCACTCGAAGGATTCCGCGGACTTTTTCGCTGAGAATTCCCTGCCGTCCGCAAAATCGGCTTTAATTTTAGCATTCGGGGAATTATATGTCAACAGCGAGCGCGGCTCGCTCGCGGATAAATCCCTTAACGGCTTCGAGCCTTGGATTTGATCTGCGGAGCCGCGATCATGCGTGGACGCAAGC
>CBDUSG010000262.1:0-5425 GCA_965369575.1 uncultured bacterium
AAATATTGCCTGGAAGAGTCAGGCATCACTACCTCCGATCTCGATTATGTGGGTTTCTATGAGAAGCCCTTTTTGAAGTTCGATCGCATCCTCGAAACCTATTTTCAAGTGGCGCCCAGAGGTGTCAAATCGTTTCTGAAGGCCCTTCCCCCGTGGCTGAAGGAAAAGCTGTGGATGTCGGATTTTATGAGGAAGCAGTTGGATTATGAAGGCAAGATCATATTCACCGAACATCATGAATCCCACGCGGCCAGCGCGTTTTTCCCATCTCCATTCAAAGAGGCGGCGATTCTTACCGTCGACGGGGTCGGTGAATGGACCACAGCCAGCCGGGGCATCGGCAAGGACACTAATATCAGTCTCCTTGAGGAGATAAAATTCCCCCATTCACTTGGCCTGCTATATTCTGCTTTCACATATTATCTGGGTTTTAAAGTAAATTCAGGCGAATACAAGCTCATGGGGCTTGCGCCCTACGGACAAGCCAAATACGAAAGCCTGATCAAGGATAATTTAGTCGACATAAAGAACGACGGCTCCTTTCGGATCAACCTGGAGTATTTCGACTATTTATCCGGATTGAGGATGGCCAATGAGAAATTCGAAAACTTGTTTGGCGGACCTCCTCGAAGCCCAGAAGATATGCTGACACGGCGCCATGCCGACATCGCTCGTTCGATACAGGCGGTAACTGAAGAAATCCTCATAAAGCTTGTGCGCTCTTTACATGCGCGAACCGGTCAAACGAATCTATGCATGGCCGGAGGAGTAGCGCTCAACTGTGTCGCCAATGCGCGCCTGCTTCGCGAAACGCCTTTTGAACGCCTTTTTGTTCAGCCGGCCGCCGGAGATGCAGGAGGCTCGGTGGGAACGGCACTCTTCATCTGGCACCAGTATCTTGAAAATGAGAGGGAGGCGGACGAAGAGCATGACCGGATGAAAGGAGCCCTTCTCGGACCCACTCATTCGACGGAAGAGATTCGGAGCTTCCTGGATGAGAATGGGGTAAGCTATGCAGCCTACGAGCGCGGAGAGATTACGAAAATTGTTGCCAAATTGCTCGCCGAGGGAAACATCGTCGGTCTTTTCCAGGGCCGGATGGAATTCGGACCGCGCGCCCTTGGTTGTCGCAGCATATTAGGCGATCCGCGCAACCCCGAAATGCAGAACACTCTGAATCTGAAGATAAAATTCAGGGAGTCGTTCAGGCCGTTCGCGCCCGCTGTGCTGCTGGAAAGAAGCGGGGAATATTTTGATATTGAAGGTGAAAGCCCTTATATGCTGCTTACCGCCCCCGTTAAAGAAGGCATTCGGCATGTCGCTACTGCTTCCGAGAACGGAGACAATATCACTAATCGAATCAACGAAGTGAGGTCTACCATCCCGGCCGTGACCCACGTTGATTATTCAGCAAGGCTTCAGACCGTGAAACGCGGTGACAACCCGTTTTTCTATGATCTGATAAACGATTTCTACGAATTAACGGGATGTCCCGTACTCATCAACACCTCATTCAATGTTAGAGGCGAGCCTATTGTGTGCGCGCCAATAGATGCATTGCGCTGCTTCATAAGAACAAAGATGGACTGCCTCGTTATGGAGAACTTTGTTGTGGAAAAGAAGGCGCAATCGTCTCATCGCGATATTTCATGGAAGCAGGAATTCGAGCCCGACTAGGAGGCGGGAGACATCTGATGGCAAAAATGCAGATAGTGATGGAACTCTTCGCTTTCCTCAAAGAAGCGAAGAAGCTGTGGCTTATACCAGTGATAATAGTCTTACTGCTGCTGAGTATCATCATTATCCTCGGGGAAACCACGGCGCTCGGACCGCTTATCTACACGCTTTTTTAGCATACAGCCTTTCATATGATATCGGGTGTCTAAGGCGGAGCAGCTTACTAATAAAAACATCCAATGCCATTTTTAAATTAAAAACATTATCAAGGAAACCTTCCGGAATATAATTCCACCCGAGCATTCTTCTTTAGAAGGTCGAAAGAGTGTGGTGGACGTGCTTGCGCTAGAGGTTGTTGAGATATTGCATAGGGCGATGAACTAACCAAACTGCCAACAATTATCAAACCCGAAGATAATTCGGAGATACCCGGAAGTATTGTTGCTTTTTTTGTGAGGCTACTGAATTTGGAATTATCAAGACCAGAACCGGCTTTTCTGGAGAAGTTCCTGAGGCAATCCTCCGTATTCCATGCCCTCATAAGATCCATTGAATGTCGCTATGTAAGCAGAGTAGATATCAAGCCTCCGGTGCTTGATCTTGGCTGCGGCGACGGCATGTTCGGGAGCATCCTTTTCGACTGTAAGCCGGACGCGATCGACTGTGGAATAGATCTCTCTCCGAAAGATATTCAGAAAGCAAGGGAAACGCGAACTTATAGATTACTGCAGGTGGCCGACATACAGAAGCTTCCGTTTGCGGAAAACTCTATCGGATCAATCTTTAGTAACAGCGTTTTCGAACATCTGGAGGACATTGACGCCGCCCTTCGTGAGGCCTTCCGCGTTCTGAGACCGGGCGGGAAACTGGTCATGACAGCTCCGAATGATCGAGTGGCCGACAACTTTCTGATTTCCAGCTTTTTTCGAGCGATAGGACTGAATCGCGTCGGCCGCAGTATTGGAGATTTCGGTAACCGGGTGCTTGGGAATCGGCATTGCCTGTCGAATCAGCATTGGAAGCAGAAAGCTGGTGCAGCGGGTTTTCGGACGGTCGATTGCAGCACTCTGGTACCTCCGCGAATTTTTCACATAGCGGAACTTTTCATGCCGTTTAGCATCTTCTCCGTGGTGTCCAGACGTTTATTCGGGCGGCTGCTGTTTTTTGAAAGGCGCCTCTCTCTCAAGCCTCTGCAAGGCATATTGAAGAAAGCATACACATATGACGGTAATGAAGGCGGCCTGGCCACTCTTGTTGTCGCCATAAAATGAAGCTTCCGCTAGCGACGTCGGCAAATTGATTCGGGAGTGCAAACTTGGAACGGAGAACTCAAGCGCAAGAGCTGTCATAGATATGAAACTAATGAGGAAATCATCAGGGCATGTAAGGCGGTCAGGAATGTAGCTGGAGTTGGATTACACCCTAGGCTTACCCCTCCACGAAGAAGCCGACCGTTTTGGTAAATCCTTCCGGGCTTCACCGACTATAACCATCGCTATAAGCCCGATCTGTCCCAAATGCGCTGACGCTCAACAATACGCATGGAGACTCAACATAAAGTCCGATGGCGATGGCGGGGCCGTATCGAGTCTCGATGCCCGCATGAAACAAGTGGGCGCCGGCGCGCTGAGAAATGCAAGCCCGGCGCGGCGGCCGACGAGGAACATCTGCTCGAATCTACTCACAAATGCGAGAGCCTCGATCGCTTTTATCTCCCAATCGGGCATTGGTATCTGACCGACGCAGGGAAGGCGAGTTTTTCAGACATTCCTATACAAAGTTTAGACACTCCAAAAATTAAGGCCGCTCAGGGTGCCTCCCTAAGCGGCCTATTTTAAACAACTTCTATCGCACGCCAAAAGATTCTCTATTGGAACCGCATCAAGGCTCTTCTGGAGACTTTCGAGGGGCTGCGTCGCGCATTTAAGGCAGCATAGCACAGGAAGAAAGGAATTTCAAGAGCATGGGTTTCAGGATGATGTCTCAAGGGAAGCGCCTTCAGAGGATAAAAACGGAAGGCAGCAAAACATGGAAGATAGCGTTATGCCCCATCTGCAGGCGCGAGGATATGTGCTCCAAGGATGCCGAGTTGGTATCCTGCTGGTATTGCACTCAGATGGGTTGTCAGGGACGCCCAAGAAAGAAGGCCGCCGGAGAGATCGATCCAACCGACAGCGGAGTGAAAGTATCCAAGTCGGATAAGCCGACCAGTGACAAGAGCGCAAGGCGGTTCGCCGCTCTCGCGGCCGAGCAGATGCTTCCCCATGTTGGATCGGCAAATGCCGCCTTCATCGAGCGCGCCTTTTACGAGCTTGCACTGCAAGATATGCTCGCCTGCGGTGAACTCGACGGGGAAACACGGATACAGCGAGATTTCCCGCATACGTACCACGACAAATACGACGGCGGGGAAAAAAAGACGGCGCACTGCTCGCCCTCGTATGCGCTGAAGCTGAGCTTGGGCCGCGAGAATTATCCGGGTAGCTGCATCAACAAGCACACCCGGGAACTATATGAGACCGCAAGGGCAAGACTGCTACCGGAGGGAACCAATGACAGAAACGCCAAATCAAAGCCAAGAAGTCGTAAGCGACGTTATGACCGCGAAAGACGTACACGAACTACTCGGAATCGGCGACAGCGCGCTTAAGCGACTATGCCGAGATAAAGGATTCCCGTTTACGCGCGTCGGCGTCGGTCGAGTATTCCTTGAATCCGAGATCGTTAAGTGGATAAAAACCAATCAGGAGCCGGGTGAAGGCGAAGCCGCTGACTGACCCTTTTTTCGCGTACGCCAGTGAACGCTAGTGATACGATTTTGAACGCTAATGGTATGGTTTTGGACGCTGGCGCACGGGTCAGAGAGGCAGCAATGCAATTGCCCTACTGAGAAAAGGCGGGGGATGGAAAGGCGACCGATAACCCGATGGCAGGACAAGGGATACGCCGTTTGGGGGCATCGGGAGAAATCGCTTGCGTTTTCGTTAGCGTCCATTTAAGCGATCCCTGTCAGTGATACGCCCGGCACGCAAGGGTTTTTCCGGGCCAATTCGCTGACGCCGACCTTGAGCGGATCGACAGGATCATGGACGACCGTTTCGTGCTTCCCTCGATGACCTTTTGGATAGGCGTATTCATTGCCGCGATCTGGTCGGGCAGGCTACTCCTGAGACTTTGGGCGGCGAATAACGTCCGGGGCCGGGGTTGACGGAAGCATACATCTTTATAAGCGCGGCATAATCGATCTCTGAGCCGAGGGCATTTTCAATAGCATCGACATAGGCAGAGAATAGGCCCAGTCTGGGAGCAGGCAAGATGTACTAAGACCCGCCGTTAGGTTATCCCATAGAGAGCGGGGCCTGAGCGTCGGGCGCGCCGGATCACAACTCCCAAGCCTTATATATGCCACCCAAGCTTCGCAGAGCTTAAGTGGCTTGAGATTGTCCGCTGATTTCTCAGCCGGTCTCATATTCGGCTTTGTCCGGGTTGCCTCTTTTTGCCTCTCAGATCGCGGCTGCCGACAGGCTGCGGCCTGTCCCCTTGCAAGAGGAGCGCTTCATAAGAAGCTCAATTACAGACTTAAGCTTAATGAGGCATCACCCCTTTCTTTTTTTGAGGCGCTCCAATTATATCACACCCTCACAGAATTGAGAAGCCTGAGAAGCAGAAAAGCTTGACTTTTGGGATTGGCTATAATAAGCTCTGCTCAGATTCGGATCAACCTCTTATGTCTTGCCCCTGCTCTGTA
>CBDUSG010000263.1:0-5414 GCA_965369575.1 uncultured bacterium
TTCCGATGCGGGAGTCGGCGCGTGGGCGCCGGCAAAACCAGCCTGCAACGAGCGAACGGAAAACGAGTGGGTAACATAAGGTTGTTCCGAGAGATAGTTTTCGATGCGGTCGATCGCGGCTATTGTGGCCGGATTTCCCAACTCCTCTCCTCGCAGCAGGATCTCGAAGGGACTCAGTCCTGTCAGGTTCTCTTCGATGAACTCGTATGTCCGCCTGATCTCACCATCGGCCGGGAAGAATTTTAGCGTGTTTGCCTCCACGTTCAGGCGAGTCATGCCCATCAGGCCGGCAACGGTCAGGATGGCGAAAGCGGCCAGAGTCAATCCCTGTCGCTCGACATTGATTCCCCTTATAAAGAAGAGAATCTTGCCTATCCGGCCCGAATCCTCCGAAGCTGCGGATAGTCCGGCCCCACGCTTATACACTATCGACGCGGGCGCCAGCAGCATGGTTATGACAAAGGCGAATACGATTCCCAGCGCCGAAAGCAGACCAAAGCTCCTGACCGGCGAGAAACGGCTTACCGCAAGCGAGCCGAAACCGGCGGCGGTTGTGAGGCTCGTCATCAGGCAGGGCTTCCACACGTCTCTCACCGCCTCGAGTATGGCTTTTTCGGGAGGATTCTCCTGAATATGGTGCCGGTATTGGCACAGCAGATGAATCGTATCTCCGACGGCGGCCACCAGTATCAGCGGCGGCATGACGGCGAGTACCAGGTTCATTGTGCCACCCATCAGAGAGAAGACCCCAAGTGACCAGATGATGCTCATGCCCGCCACTGCCATTGGGATCCGAACGCCCGCCATGTTTCGAAATAATGCAAACAGGATGCCCGCCGCCAGGATCACCACCAATGGTGTGAAAACGCGCGGGTCGCGTCCCGCAATCCGATCCAACTCGGCGCTCATCACGGGTGGTCCGGCGAAGCGCAGTTCCTTGTCCGGACAGACCTCGGCCGCCGCTTCCCGTATCGCTCGTACCGTTCCGCGGCGGTCCTTTGCTCCCTCCGGCGTCAGTACGGCCACCACAGCGGTTGTTTTGCCGTCATCGGAGATCAGGTTTCCCGTGAACAGAGGATGCCCCACGACACCCTCCTTAAATCGGTGCAGCGACAGGCTTCCGCCCACGGGCAGCCTCGAAATGATATCGCGGTAGGCCTCGGAGAGGCTCCAAACCCGATGGACCCCTTTTATGGTTCCAAGCTTCTCGGAAAGACGATGATTCTCTCGAAACGATTCCGTCGAAAACATATCGGGGTCTGAATAAACCAGAAGCACGAACTCTTCGGTTCCGAACGTTTCCACAAATTCCTCGTAGGACACCCGTCTCGGATCGTCATCCAGCAGCCATGTTTCGATCGAGTTGTTCGTCTGAAGCCTGAAAACGAAAACTCCCATGACGATGGTTATGCAGGTCAGCGCCCGGAGAACTTTTCGGGAGTGACAAGTAATTATGTGGCTGTAGAGTTCGAACATTGTTCTTAATCGCAGACGGTATCTACTTTTTGGCCCTCAGCGTGTGCTTGCGAAAATAGATCGGAAGGAGCGTGGTGAGCTTTATGAGCATCTGCATCCCACCCTTGACTTTGACATGCCCTCTGAAGAACGCATGAGCGGGCTGCACCTTGCCGGTTATGACCTGCATCAGCGTGGCGTTGTCCATCGCGATAACGCACGGAGCCTGTGTTTCATCGCAAGAGATGGGCGGCTTGATCTTTCCGTTCTCGATTTCAAAGAGCCAGTTGCCTCCCTTTTCTCCTGCGATGCGGAACATGCACGTGAAATTTGTATGACCGATCGCAATGTCTTGCTTTTCCCGAATCAGCCGCGGAAGAAACTCATTGAAGTATTCACGGCTGTCGCTTACGGTATCGGGCAGCCCGGCCGAGGTCGTCGTGGATGATGCTGTTTCCTGTGTGGTATTCATTTTTGTGTCTCCTTGATTGGCCTATGACTCCAGTTGCGAAAAAGCATTCTCCAGCGCCTCTGTCAATCGCTCGATGTCTTCCTCCTCGATGATGAGTGGAGGCTGGAACGTGAGCACGTTTCTCCCGGCGCCCGTCTTGCCGGCGAGCACTCCGGAGTTCTTGAGTGACTCAAGAATCCGGTCGGTCTGCTCGGTGGCCGGCGCTTTGCCCTCCCTCACCAGCTCGGCTCCGAGCATCAATCCCTTGCCTCGAACATCGCCTATGATGGAATGCCTGTCCTGCAGCTCCAGGAGACGTTGTTTGAGCGTCTCCCCCATTGATTCCGCCCTGAGCGCCAGTTCTTCGTTTTCTATAACGTCCAGCGTGGCAAGCGCGGCGATGCTGGAAACGGGATTCCCGCCGAGCGTGGAAGCGCTGGGCCGAGTGAAGGAAGCTGCAATAGAGTCGGTGGTCGAAAAAGCGCCGATGGGCGTTCCATTTGCCAGGGCCTTGGCCGACGTGATGACGTCGGGCTTGATATCCCAATGCTGGCAGCCGAACATCCGACCCGTGCGTCCATAACCGGTCTGCACTTCGTCGGAGACAAAAAGGATTCCGTAGCGATCGAGTATCTCCTTGACTCGCTCGAAATACCCCGGCGGCGGAGTAATGATTCCGCCGTTGCCTTGAATGGGCTCGGCAAAGAATGCCGCCACTTGCCCTGACGTGCTCGTCGTAACAACTTTCTCGACATCGAGCGCACATTCCAGTTCACAGGAATCGGCCGACAGACCCAGAGGACACCGATAGCAGTATGGGCTTGCCACATGCGCGATACCGCCCACCGGCGTCGGATCTGTGCGCCAGAAGGATAGGCCGGTGAGGCTCATTCCCAGTTTGGTTCGCCCGTGCAACCCATTGCGCATGGCGAGCATTTCGCTCCGGTCCGTATGGAGCTGCGCCAACAGAGCGGCGCCTTCATTGGCCTCCGAGCCGCTCGCGCAAAAGAAGCTCCTCTTGATGTCGCCCGGCATGATCGCAGCCAGCCGCTCGGCCAGGTCCACGATCGGTTGAGTAAGATAGATCGTGGTGGTGTGCTGCAGCGTTTTCGTTTGCTCGCAAATACGATCCACGATGTAGGGATGGCAGTGACCGGCGCCTGCAACCGATACGCCGGAGTAGCAGTCGAGGTATTGCCTGCCGTCATGGTCATACAGGTATTGGCCCTTGCCCCGAACAATCTGCATAGGCTCATCGTAAAAATGGTAGACGCAGGGGATGAGATATTCCTTCTTCTTGCGAACTATTTCGTCCGGCCCGATAGCTGTTTCTAGAGCGTTGGTGTGCACGATTGTTCCTCCTCCTTGAGATGGCTGAGACTTTCCAGCACTCCCCCTGCATATGCTCCCATGCCGAACGGTCGCGGACTGATCTCAATCAGCTTTTCGTAGTCGCTCTCGGACAGCGGAGGTGAGTCTTTGCGTCCGGCAATTCGATCGATTTCCCGGCGATACAGCCCGACCAAAGTCTTAAGATGCGCCGCCTCATAATATTGACCCTCAATCCTGAGCACACGCACGCCGGCATCCATAGCGCGCGCCAGCAAAGGGAGCAGGCAGACGTCGAAGGGCAGCAGCAAGTGGTTCCGACAATACTGGTCGATCATCAGGGGATAGGTTTGCCCCTGCTCGTCTTTCAATGCATATTGCTTGTTGCGACATGGCATGGGACAGTTGCCGCGCGACGGAATATGATCGATGTTCGCCGCGGGTACGCAGTGTTCCAGGATCGCCCCCAACACCGGCCCGTGCACGATAATCTCGGCGGGCAGAATTCGCTCCCGACTGAGAGACAGAGCCTGCTCGAGGGAGGCCTCCGGCGCGGGAGTGAAGCGCTGCGCTTTCAAACTCCTCACGAGCTTTATGCTTCCGGTATTCAGGATGCAGAGGTTGAAATCGGCAACGACCCGTCCCGGAAAGTATTCATTCGACAGGCGGAGCGTACCCAGGTTTGCGGCCAGAACTGAATCGATCGCCTGATCCGCCATGCTCTGGAACAGGCGCTCCAGTTCCCACAACTCGCGCGCCGTGGCGATTCGCGGGGTCGCGATTCCGGCGCGCTTTCCCGCTGACCGGGCGAAGCCGGTGAATTCCATGATGGAACCGTCGGTCCACTCTGTTCCTTGCTCGGAAGAAAAAACTTCTCCTCCGATATAGACCAGGTCCGCGCCCGCTTCCAGCGCACCATAGGCCGCCTCGGGCGAGCCTGCCCGCACGGCGAGACGGGGCGTCGGACCGGAAGAATAGGGCCGCTGACGATTCTGATGCGCGGACGCCGCAAGACCGGCCATGCCCTTTGAGTCCTGGGACGCAATCCTGGGAGCGTCGCTGAAGAAGCGCGGTTCCCGCTTGCCCGAGAAGCCGATGGATATCAGACCCGGATTGCCGAAGGCGTAGCCGGATGAAAAATCGCGGATTCGGCTGTTATGGATCTCGGCATATTGCTCCTTATTACTGCGGTACGAGTATGGCGCGTTCCAATACCTGTCGATCTCCTCGCGATAGGCTTGCACGATCGGTTTGAGAACTTCCGCCGCCCGCATCCGGCCCTCGATTTTGAAGGAGCATATTCCGGCATCCACCATCTCCGGGATATTCTGGATCATGCACATGTCGTTTCGCGCGAGCAGATACGGTCCGGGGCGACCGTTTTTTAAGGAGCCGCCCGTTTGCGCGTCGACGAGATCATATGGCCAGCGGCATGGCTTGAGGCAGCGTCCCCTGTTGCTGCTTTCTCCGAAGAGACCGCCGCTGGTGAAGCACTGCCCGCTCTGGGCGGTGCACATGTCGCCATGGATGAAGTACTCGAATTCCAGGCCGGTCTCCTGCCGCATCGATCGCACCTGTGCAAGCGTAACGTCGCGCGAAGTAATAATGCGCGTGATTCCCAACTCCGCAAGTGCGGCGGCCGTCGCGCCGCTGTGAACGTTCATCATGGTGCTGGCGTGTTTTTCGATTCGAAGTCCCAATTCATTGGTAAGACCGAGGACGCCGAGGTCCTGCAGTATGACGGCGTCGACGCCGATTCCGTCCAGCAGTTCCAGGTAGGTGGCAAGCTGATCGAGTTCCGCATCGCCAAGAAGGCTGTTGACGGTTACATATATCTTCTTTCCCCGCTCGTGGCACCACTCGACTGCTTCAGCCAGCTCTTTTCCCGAAAGATTGAAATCGGATCGGTGAAGGCGCATGTTGAAATTCTTCCCGCCGCAATATGCGGCGTCGGCCCCGGCCTGCAGCACCTCTTTCATGGTCTGCAGCGTACCCGCGGGAGCCAGCAGTTCCGGCTTCACAATTTTTCGGTCCATCATGACCACCTGCTTTCTTCCAGTGGAGTTCTGGTTCAATAGAGTCCGCTCTTCAGCTTTTTTTTTATGTGAGACAGCGGCTCAGGGTGTCGGAATCCGTCCCGCCGGAATCCCGGACATTCAAGCCCTTCGGGCGGAGAAAT
>CBDUSG010000264.1:0-5393 GCA_965369575.1 uncultured bacterium
GCGTTCACCTCCTCGCTTTTCGTTATGTAATATAGGGTAAATAGGCACCGCGCAAGTATTTTCAAACTGTCAACTTGATCTACATTCAAATGCTATCACAAAAACCGACCGTGGTCAAAATATTTGTGTCGTGTCCCCGGCGTTACTGGATTGAGCGGCTGGAAGTCCCTTCATCCGCTACGGATTGCCGCGCAGCTTCATTCTGCGAGTAATGAGAGCTTCAAAGAGAGACACTTCCTCATCGAGCGTTAATCTGAGGACGATAAGAATCCTTGAAATCCGCGGTTTCGCGAAGCGTCAGGCCGGGAGATTCTTGCCGTGGGAGCTCAAAACCCCGCTTTGGCAAAAAAAGGCGGGGTTCGGCGAAGATGGTGTTGCGCCGGGGTCTCTAGTGACTGCGGACGATGTCTTTGACTTTCATGAGGCGCGTGAGGTTGCCGCGCTCGAGTTCATTAAGCTTGTTGCCGATGTACTTGATCGTGTCCTCGATGCTGGGGATGAGGATGTGCTCGAGCGCGTTGACGCGGCGGCGCGTGCGCTCGAGTTCGGCGGCGAGCATCGCCACGTGTTTTTCGAGCTGCGCCATGCGTATCATCTGCGGGAAAACGTCGGCGAGCGTTGTCAGCGCGACGTCGAGGTCGCCCGTGGCATCGAGATAGCTGTGGGAAAAGTCGCCGGAAAGCTCGCAGTCGAAGTAGGGCACTCGCAGGTTCATGATAGGCGAGATTGTCGTTTTCAGCTCCATCTTTTTCTCTGAGAACTCGATCGCCTCTTCCATCTGCGGCCCGAGCGTGTCGAGGCGGGCGGAGAAGAAGGACAGATACGCGCTCTCGAGCCTGCTTTCGACTTCCTCCCGCACTTTCTTGGCTTCGTGGACGAGCGCCATGAACTGGCGCATCAGTTCTTCCTGCTTGTCCTTGAGAAGCTTGTGGCCGCGCCGCGCGAGCACGAGCCTGCGGCGCAGCTTGAGCAGCTCCATCCGGTTGGGATTTACTCGAAGGATCATTCGTCTTCTGAATTCTCAGGATAATACTTGTCGATATATTCCTGCCTGATCCGTTTCAACTCGGCCTTGGGCAGCAGCGAGAGGAGTCGCCAGCCGAGGTCGATGGTCTCCTCGATAGTGCGATTCTCGTCCTGGCCCTGGCGGACGAATTTGTCCTCAAACATGTCGGCGAACTTGAAGAACGCCTTGTCGGCCTCGCTCAGCGCGGCCTCGCCCAGTATGACGGCCAGCTCCTGCACTTCCTTCCCGCGCGCGTAGGCGGCGAAGAGCTGGTTCGAGACGTCGGCGTGGTCCTCGCGCGTTTTCCCGTCGCCGATGCCCTTGTCGCGCAGTCGCGAGAGCGAGGGCAGCACGTTGATCGGCGGGTAGACGCCCTTGCGGTGCAGCGGCCGGTCGAGGATTATCTGGCCCTCGGTGATATATCCGGTCAGGTCGGGTATCGGGTGAGTCTTGTCGTCCTCGGGCATCGAGATGACCGGTATCTGCGTGATAGAGCCGCTGCTGTTCTTGAGGCGTCCGGCGCGCTCATATATCGTCGAGAGGTCGGTGTAGAGGTAGCCGGGATATCCGCGCCGGCCGGGGACCTCCTTGCGCGCGGCCGATATCTCTCTGAGCGCCTCGCAGTAGTTGGTCATGTCGGTCAAGATGATGAGCACGTGCATATTCAGGTCGAATGCGAGGTACTCGGCGGCAGTCAAAGCCATGCGCGGCGTGGCTATGCGCTCGATGACCGGGTCGTCGGCGAGGTTGACGAACAGCGTCGCCCGCTCGATTGCGCCGGTCTTCTTGAAGTCGGAGATGAAGTAGTCGGCCTCCTCGAAAGTGATCCCCATCGCGCCGAAGACGACGGCGAACTGATCGCCCGTTCCCCTGACTGACGCCTGCCTTGCGATCTGCGCCGTCAGCTCGGCGTGGGGCAGTCCGAAGCCGGAGAAGATCGGCAGCTTTTGCCCGCGCACGAGGGTGGTGAGCCCGTCGATCGAGGAAACGCCGGTCTGTATGAACTCGGACGGATAAGCCCGCGCGTACGGGTTGATCGGGCTCCCGTTGATGTTGAGTCGCTTTTCCGCGATGACCGCCGGGCCGTCGTCTATCGGGCGGCCCATGCCGTCGAACACGCGGCCGAGTATGTCCGGCGAGACTCCGAGCTCGAGGCCGCGCCCGAGGAAGCGGACTTTGCATTTGTTGACGTCGACGCCGGTCGCTCCCTCGAAAAGCTGGATGAGCGCGGTGTCGCCCGCGACCTCGAGGGTCTTGCCGCGCCGAATCTCGCCGTCGGGCATCTCGAGTTCGACGAGCTCGTCGTATTTGACGCCCGTCGTCTCGCCCACGAGAATCAGCGGGCCGGCGATTTCACGAATTGTGCGGTATTCTTTGACCATGCTCAGACCTCTTGCCTGGTTTGCTCGGCCAGCGCTTTCACCTGTTCCTCCGCGCGCGAGCCGAGGGCGTCCAGTTTTTCGAGTTCATCCTCGCCGATGTACCGCATGCGGCCTATCTCTTCCCTGCTCGACAGGCGTGCGATTTCGTCTATCGACACCTCGCGCCCTATCGCCTCGGCGGCCGCATGATGGAAACGCATTATTATTTTGAGCATCTTGTATTGCTTCGAGAACGAGGTGTAGCTGTCGACCTCGTGGAACGCGTTCTGGTGCAGGAAATCCTCCCGGATCGAGCGGGCGGTCTCGAGCACGAGGCGGTCGCCCGGCGAGAGCGCGTCGAGACCGACCAGGCGCGCGATCTCCTTGAGCTCGTCTTCCTTCTGCAGGAGCGCCATCGCCTCGGTTCTGAGATCGGTCCAATCGGAGGCGACTTCCTTCTCGAAGAACTCACGCAGGTGGTCGTGGTAGAGCGAGTAGCTATTGAGCCAGCTGATGGCCGGGAAATGCCGCTCGTAGGCCAGCTTGTCCTCCAGACTCCAGAACACTTTCACAACCTTGAGCGTGGCCTGCACAACGGGATCGGAGAGGTCGCCGCCGGGCGGAGATACCGCCCCTATCGCGCTGACTGCGCCGATGCGACCGTCCGAACCCAGACAGATCACGCGGCCGGCGCGCTCATAGAATTCGGCGATCCGCGAGGGCAGGTATGCCGGGTACCCCTCCTCGCCGGGCATCTCCTCGAGCCGGCCGGACATCTCTCGCAGCGCCTCCGCCCATCGCGAGGTCGAATCGGCCATGATAGCGACACTGTATCCCATGTCGCGGAAGTATTCGGCCATAGTTATGCCGGTATACATCGACGCCTCGCGGGCGGCGACCGGCATGTTCGATGTGTTGGCGACGAGGATCGTGCGCTTCATCAGGGGTTCGCCCGAGCGCGGGTCCTTGAGCTCGGGGAACTCGAGCAGCACGTCGGTCATCTCGTTGCCGCGCTCGCCGCACCCGACGAAGACGACTATCTCGGCGTCGGCCCATTTGGCGAGCTGGTGCTGGACGACCGTTTTGCCGGCGCCGAACGGACCCGGCACGCACGCGGTGCCGCCCTTTCCGATCGGGAACAGCGCGTCGATCACGCGCTGGCCTGTGATGAGCGGGAGCACCGGCATCAGCTTTTCTTTGTATGGACGGCCCTGCCTGACGGGCCATTTCTGCATGAGCGTGAGTTCGCGCATCTCTTCGCCGTCGCGCAGTTCGGCGACGACGTCGGTCACCGTGAATTGTCCCGACTCGATGCGCACGATTTCGCCGTTGACGCCGGGTGGTACCATGATGCGGTGTTCGACGAGGGTCGTCTCCGGGACGGTGCCGATGATGTCGCCGGCAACTACGCTGTCGCCGACCTTGGCCGTCGCGGTGAAGTCCCATTTCTTTTCGCGGTCGAGCCCGGGGACGTCGATGCCGCGCGTGATGAGGTTTCCGGCCAGGTCCATTATCCTGTCGAGCGGGCGCTGGACGCCGTCATAGATCGCTTCGATTATTCCCGGCCCCAGCTCGACGCTGAGCGGCATTCCCGTAGTGACAACGGGTTCGCCGGGCCCCAGCCCCTGTGTGTCTTCGTACACTTGAATAGAAGCCTTGTCGCCGCGCAGCTCGATTATCTCGCCCAGCAGGTTCGCCTCGCTCACGCGCACGAGATCGTACATCTTGGCGTCGTTCATGCCCTCGGCGACCACCAGCGGTCCCGATACGCGAATTATTGTCCCTGTTGTCCGCTCGCTCATTTAAGCAGTCTCCGGTTTCAGGACGATGCCTTCAGCTCCATGCTGATGCGTCGTCAGATAAATTCCGCGCCCATCGCCCTGCGAACGGAATCGCGTATCATCTGCATCGCGACTCCGCGGGCGCCTTTGACCGACGGTATCACGGCGAACGTCGGCGTTGCCTGTTCGGTAAGCGCTCCTATTTCTTCCATCGCGCTCTCGTGGGCTTCCTCGGTGACGAATACCAGTTTGAATTCGCGCCGGACAACCTCGGAGACCAGGCGAGGCGTCGATTCGCTTTCATCCGAAAAGAACACGTCGCAGCCCAGCGCCCTGAATGGCCAGACGGTGTCGCGATCGCCTATGAATGCGATTTCAGACATATATATACCTCAGGCGTTCCTCGATTTTGTCGCGCGGCATTCCGATGAGCTTGCACCTGACAACGGTTCGAATCAGTCTGGTGTCGGCGATTTTTCGGAGCAAATAGTAGATGAGCGGCGCGATGCTGAAAAGCTGAAAGCGCATCTGTCCGAAATAGTGGAGGAGGAAATTGTCCGACGTCAGCTCGAGGCGCCAAAACAGCTTGTGCTCCGGCCACGTCTGTATTCCCCGCGTGACAATGTGCCGCTCATAGCGCGTCTTCGCCAGGTGGTCGAGGAACAGTCCCAATTCCTCGTCCATGTAATGAAGGAAAAATTCCAGCGAGTAGCTCGCGCCGGGAACGTAGTGCCGCTTGAAGTCCTCGCGGTCTTCGGACAGCTCCTTGAAGCGAAAAAAACTCTTCAGGTTTACGAGGTTGACGTATTCCTGAAACAGGTCGATCATAATACTGTTGCGCGTCTTGCGCGCCCTACGCATGATGTATTGCCACATCAGGCGATCGCATGTATAACTTATCGCCGCCGGCGCCTGTGTCTTTTCATATTCGGCCAGGGCCTCGACTGCCGTCTCGCCGAGATGTTCCGGAACAAAGCGAAAATTGTCTTCGCTTACGGCTGCGGCCAGTTTGTCGACCTCATAGGTCCCCAGGTTCATCAGAAAATTCTCGTGCGGGACGCCCTTGATTCGCGCCTTCAGCATTGCCTTCAGGTTGTGGAAGTCATGGCGGTGGCGAAACAGGCGCGCGGCCTCTTTGTCGGGGCAAACCTTCTCGATGAAATCATACGTCTCCGTCAGTTCCCTTCCCAGTCCCTTTTCGATCTCGTTCGGGCTGTCGACGTCGGCAAAGCTTCCGGCCATGCC
>CBDUSG010000265.1:0-5368 GCA_965369575.1 uncultured bacterium
AAGAGCCCGCCGCCGTATCCATGTCCCATGCCCGCGCGGAGGCCGCCCGTGATCTGATTAGTGAGCACGACTGTCTTTCCGGATGAATCGGAGGATGCCGCGCGCCATTTCTTGATCGCCTCGGTTGCGCGCGACCAACTGGTGCCCTTGAGGGGGCCGCCGTCGTCACGAAGGAGGGGAGAGCGTATCCGGGCCGGACTATATAATGCCTGCAGCGCTGATTGGCCGCGGGCGCACAGACCGCCGCTGTTGATCGGGTGCTTTTCGTTGCCCTCGATCTTGACGGCTCTTTCTTCGCGAATGCGGACCTTCACACCGCAGCCTGCGTGACATTCGCCGCACGTCGAATTGTGCCAGTACGCTATGCCCGGTATGATGTCTTCGTCGGGGATCAATCCCTTCAGGATCATTCCGGCTCGAGATCGATCGAGCGGCAGCAGGGCGCCGGCCCCCATGAGCCCGCTGCCCTTGAGAAATGTCCTTCGGGTCAACCCCTCTGATTTCTTCGTCATATGTATACACCTACGTGTGGCAAGTTATGCATTCCCTTGGTCCGCCCTGGGTCCTGTGACACCGCACGCACCAACCCATTTCGAGGTTCGTGACCGGCTGTACCGTAGTCATCTCTTCGACCGGCCCGTGGCAATCCTGGCATTCGATATCGCTCAGCACATGCCGTCTGTGCGAGAAATACACGTGCGGTTCCACCTCATAGACCCGCACCCACTCTATTGGTTGGCCGGCCTCGTACATCTCGATAAGTTTGATGACCTCGGGCTTGTCGGTAGCCGTATCCTCGTGACACATCATGCAAAGCTCGGCATCGGGCAGGCCGGCGTGAATCGACCTGTCGACATATTGGTGACAGTCTATGCATTCCAGGCCTACTTCCGATATATGTATATTGTGCGGGAACTCTATCGGCTGCGCGGGACCCGATGGGAAACCCTGGGTGGCTCCTGAAAGCGTCACCGTCAGGGCCGCGGTGATAAGCAACGCCAATAGAATTCCGCAGATGACTAAGCTCTTCATTGGTTGTCTGCTTTCGCCGGGGATCGGCTCGGCGATTTTCCAGGCCCGTCCCCGTCTGTCTCTTTGAGTCTCACGCCGCGGTCGCATCGGCTATCTGAAGCTTCCGCGCTTTTCCGATCTTCATTCCTTTGTGCCGGACCCTTCAGCGGGCTTTCGCTCCAGCGACTTAATAAAGGCGACAAGGTCCCAGATGTCGTGCTCGGACAGGACCTCGCCCCATGAGGGCATAAATTCGGAGTGGCCGACGGCATCGCCTCCTCCCAGGATCGCGATATAGATTTCGAGTTCGCTGAGATACTTCAGGTAAGCGGGGTCTGTGAGATCGGGAGGCGGCGTCGTGAACGCCCTGGAAACCTGAGTTTGACCTTTTGCATCGTCTCCATGGCAGAAGCTGCAATTCTTCGCAAATTTCTTCTCGCCTTCGCTGGAGCTGCCTGAATAATTCTGCCTTCTGTGGAGCAGTCGGAGATAAGCGATAATATCCCATGTCTGTTCCGAGGTGAATTCTTCCGCCCACTGGGGCATGACGGACGGTCCGTGAACAGTCCGTCCGCCATCGGCGATGGCAATATAGAGTTCGCGGTCGGTTATCTTCGACATGCGCGCGTCATCGCTAAGGTCCGGGGGGCTGGTTTCAGAAGGCTCGTCTTTCTCCCCACCGGTGGCGCTGTCGCGCTCGTGGCATGTGGCGCAGTATGCAAGGAACAATCTGCGTCCTTCGATGGCGTCGCCGCGCGACTTCTGGCTGAGCGAGCGGATGTAGGCGACGATATCCCATACCTGCGACTCTTCGAATTCCATGCGAAAAGCGGGGATGAACTGTGCGCCGTGGAAGTCCTCGTCGCCGTGGTCTATGAAATCAAACAACTCCTGGTCGGTCCTGCTGAACATGATTTGCTGGTTAGTCAGGTCACGCGGCTTTTTCTCAAGGAACTTTGAGGCCTCGCCGTCTCCTTTTCCCTCCCTGCCGTGACAGGCAGAGCAAAATGTGAGGAAAAGCATTTTACCTTCCGTCGGGTTTCTTTCCTCTCCGGCCATGGAGACAAAAGAAATCATGAGGATTATCAGCAGTGAGAAAAGGGCTGGCTTTTTCATACTTGCAATACCTCGTTTTGTGCGGCGAAGGATGAATTAACGGTGTCATTTCGATCGGCAAGCGTTGGCTCGGCCCTCGTTGTGCTTCTTTTCAGTCGGCTTCTCCGACATTTTTCGCAAAGCGACAATTTATCAAGCAAATTCGGCGAAAAATCTTTTCCCAGCCTCTCGACGACCGCGTCAAGGATTGGCGCCGACTCATTAAGCCTTCCGCAGCGAGTGCACAGGCTCATTTCGCGCGCGATGAGAACGCCAACGTCCTGCGATTCGCCGGCTCCGGCTGCGAGCGTCATTGCAGCCTCCGGACAGGAGCGCACGCATGCCTCGCAATTGTCGCACCGCGGCCGGAAATGTCGAAGCTTAAGTGCGCCTTCTTTCGTATCCAGGGTCAGCGCAGCGTTCGGGCAAGACCTTATGCAGACGCCGCAAAGTGAGCACGACGAACCGTCGACGCGCAGGCTGACTGCCTGCATGTCGCCGCCCGGTAAGGAGGCGTTATAGCCGGCCTCTCCCGTTTTGTTCCGCAATGAGAGTGAGAGATCGCGCGCATCCATTTCCGTAAACATGTCAGTCGCGGTCACGAGTAACTTAAGGAAATCTGAATCCGAGGATTCCGACAGAGTCCTTGACAGGCGGGGCAGACACGTCCTGACGTTGCCGCGCAGGAAAGAGACCTGCCTGCGCCGGCAGGCCGAGACCGCCTGTTCGAGTTCCTCCATTATGTATTCGGATTCCGCCTCGGCCAGGCAGTGCATGAACTCCAGCTGCGCCAGAACAAGGCCGGGCGATCCATGTAAACCCGCGTCTTCCGCAGCCCGTTCTTCCGACTGCTCTTCTCGGCCGGATGCTTCCGATCGTTCCGCTGAGAGCGCCTGCCGATAAGGAGATTCATCGAGAGTAATCGGTTCTTTGCAGCCGAAAAAATTCTCGTATCGGGCGGAGAGATCCTCAGCAGATTCGCGTCTTCGCGCCAGCAGAGACTCCGATATAACTTCCCGAAAACCGACGATCGATGCGTCCGGCGCCGGAGAGTTCGCGCAAAGCGTCTTCGTGTAGCTGAACAAAGAGTTCAGCGCCGATTTTTCCTCGGGATGGGACGAAGGAGAACGGAAAAATTCCGCGAGCAAAAGGTAGATTCGGCTTCGGGCTCGGGCCTTTTTGAAATGTGGGTTGAAGAGATTCATTCCGCGCTACCTTTTCGTACTTCTATCCATAATTCGGTTTGAGTGACGACTCTGTAGCTTACCCTGCCCCTTCCGCGGTCTCTCCTCCCGCCCCCTCTCTCACTTCCCAGATCGAGATTATTGGGAAGATCTTAGAGAACAGGACGTAGAACAGAATCAATGCGGCGAAGCACCCGAGCGTAATCGAGAGTTCCACCCACGACGGGAAATACTCGCCGAACGGATAGTGCAGCCTCGGGCGAGTGAGGGAGGGTACCACAATCGTGTACCTTTCAAGCCACATCCCTATGCTTACGAAGATGGAAGCGACAACCGTTCCGGTGATCGTGCGCGTACGCTTGAAAGCGAGAATCGGGAAGGGAATGACGAAACAAGATATGAACATCGTCCAGAAAAGCGGCGCGAACTCGCCGTAAAGTTTGGCATTGAATATCTCCAGATGGGCCGGATCAGCGCCATAAAAGGTGGTTAAGAACTCGGCAAACGTGAAATAGAACCAAAGGAGCGACATCGTCATCATCAGCAGCCCGAGGTTGTTGAAGTGCACGGGAGCGAGATACTTTTCCAGCTTAAACACCTTGCGCAGAACCGCCATGGCGATTATCAGCGCCGCGATCCCTGAGAAGATGGCGCCGACGACGAAGTACGGGCCGAAGATGGTGCTGTGCCACATCGGCTGCACCGTCATCGCGAACACCCACGAGACGACCGTATGCACCGAAACGGCGATCGGAATAATGAGTATCGCCATAATCGAGATCAGTCTTTCGAGCAGGTGCACCTGTTTCACGGACCCGGTCCATCCGAGCGCGAGCAGGCGATAGAACCACCTGGGCCGGACCGAGCGGTCGCGCAGGATCGCGACGTCGGGGATCAGCGGCAGATACAGATAGGTGAGACTGCCGATCAGATAGATCGTGATGCAAATGAAGTCCCAGATAAGCGGCGACTGGAGACGGCTGTGCAGGAACATGTTCATCACGCGGTCGGGACGCCCGAGGTCGAAAAACACGTTGATCGGCCCGACCATCAGCGCGAACACGGTTATAGCCTCCGCCGCTCTCGTGATGGGTCTGCGCCAATCGGCTCCGGTAACTCGGAGAATCGCGGAGATGAGAGTGCCTGCATGGCTTATGCCGACAAAAAAGACGAAGTTCGTAATATAGATGCCCCAGTACACGGGCCTGTTGAGGCCGGTCTTGCCCAGCCCGAAGAAAACCTGGTTCAGCCACGCAAAAAAGGCCCAGCCGATGACCGCCAACAGGATGAGAACGACTACATAGAATCCCCGCCCGGTGGTCAACACGGGGCTCAATATGGCATTTTCGTCTTCAATCGTAAAATCAGATTTGTTTTTCATCCCACTCACTTTGGCGCAAATAGATTACTTTCGGATCCGTCCCCAGGTGCTCTTCCACCCTGAACGCACGGCGGCTGCGAGCCAGGACTGAGACAGCGCTGCGGGGATCATCGAGATCGCCGAAGTAAATCGCATTGCTCGGACAGGTTTCGGCGCATGCCGTTACGACGTCGCCATCTCTGAGAGGGCGATTCTCAGTGCGGGCCTTGTCTTTCGCCCTGCGGATGCGCTGTACGCAGAACGAACATTTTTCCGCAACGCCCTTGGTTCGCACATAGACATCCGGATTCATGTTGTCGGCCATTTCCTTCGGCCATTCGGGCGTGTACCAGTTGAAGTAGCGCGCCGTATATGGGCAGGCGGCCGTGCAGTACCGGCACCCGATGCATCTGGCGTATATCTGCGCCACAAGACCCTCGGGATTCTTGTATGTCGCCCCCACCGGGCACACCTTGACGCATGGCGGATTATCGCAGTGGAAGCAGGGCCGCGGCATGATGTGAGCCTTAAGCTTTGGGTACTCGCCTTCGATTTCCGGAATCATATGCATCCAGAAGATGGCGCGTCCCATAGCGGTCTGTTCTTCGCCCGCGAAAGGCACGTTGTTCTCCTGCCGGCATGCTACGACACAGGCTTGGCATGCGGTGCATTTGTCAAGGTCTTTCACCATTCCCCAGCGGGCCATGATTTCTTCCTT